>CAZDYM010000222.1:0-4862 GCA_964509325.1 uncultured Phycisphaeraceae bacterium | reverse complement strand
TACGGCGGCGGCGGCGGCGGCGGGGGCCGCTGGTAAGCCCAACGCTCCGGCTCATCTCATCGCACGACACGCAGCGCCGGCCGCGCCACGCGGCCGGCGCTTTCTTTTCTCCAGAACCCGCCGCCGCTTGGCCACCTACGCTCACGTCCCCTGAGAGCTTGACGGAGTCCGCCATGACCGCTCCCGAGCTCGAACACCAGCACCCGCCTCATGCCCCGGCGCCGGTCCGGCGGGCGCTCACCTCCATCGACCAGAACATCGGCGGCACGGCGCTGATCCGCGCCGCCGCCTTCGAGCCGCCCGGCGGCGCCGAGATCTACCTCAAAATGGAGTGCGACAACCCGATGAACTCGGTCAAAGACCGAATCGGGCGGGCCATGATCGACGCCGCCGAACGCGACGGCCTGCTCGCACGGGACGACCCGGCACGCGGGTGGATCATCGAGCCCACCAGCGGAAACACCGGGATCGCGCTCGCCTTCATCGGGGCGGCACGCAGCTACCGGGTCACGCTGTGCATGCCGGAATCCATGAGCCTCGAACGCCGCGCGATGCTGCGGCACCTGGGCGCGGAGCTCGTGCTGACGCCCGCGGAACAAGGGATGCGCGGGGCGGTCGAGAAGGCGAACGAACTTGTCGAGGACGCACGCCGACAGGGCCACCGGCCCTTCATGCCCCAGCAGTTCGACAACCCCGCGAACCCGCTCGTGCACGAGTCCACCACCGGGCCGGAGATCTGGGAGGCGCTGAACGGTCGGGTCGACGCCATCGTGGCCGGGGTGGGCACCGGCGGCACCATCACCGGGGTCACCCGCTTCATCCGCGCCGCGGGGCGCAACCCGGCGTTCCAGGCCGTGGCGGTCGAACCGGCGCTCAGCCCGGTGATCTCGGGCGGCGCGCCCGGGCGGCACAGGATCCAGGGCATCGGAGCCGGGTTTGTCCCAAGGAACCTCGACGTGCCCCTGCTGAACGACGTGGTGCAGGTGAGCGACGAGGACGCCCTCCAGACCGCGCGCGAACTGGCCCGCAAGACCGGGATCCTCGGCGGGATCTCGACCGGAGCAAACCTCTGGGCGGCGCACCGGGTGGCGTCGCGGCCCGGGTTCGCGGGCCGGCGCATCGTCACCATCTGCTGCTCCTACGCGGAGCGCTATCTGAGCACGGCCCTGTTCGCCGGCGCGACGGGATGACGACCGACGGAAAAGCAAAGCGCCCGATCCCCTCAGCGGGACCGGGCGTGGTGAAGGACTGCCAAGGGTTGCGGCCGCTCAGCCGCGCCGACGCCGCAGGACGGCCGCCGCGCCGAATCCGAGCAGGCCGGCCGCGCCGGGCGTCGGCACGAAGCCGCCGACCACCGTGATCTCACCCACGTTGTCGCCGTACCAGCCGGGGTTCCCGTCGAAGTTGAACCCGTCGGCGAAGCCGAGGACGAGCTTGGTCGCGCCGGCGGGAATGAAGAACTTCTGCGCTTCGAGGTGGCGCAGGTCTTCGTGGTTGTACAGGCCGTCGCCGATGAAGAACGTCTGGTTCAGCAGCGGCGAGAGCTCGGGGAAGTTGTCCGCGCCGTCGGAGAAATCCAGGCGGGGCGGAGCGGTCGCGCCCGCGGACGTCCCGTCGCCGATGAACACGCCGGTGAGGAACATGGTGCGGCTGGAGTGGATGATGCCGGAGATGGGGTCGACCGAGTTGAGGTCGGTGTTGCCCGAGGCCGAGGAACCCCCCTCGGGCCCGTTGAAGGTGCCGTCGATGCCGGAGCAGCACGACACGCTGCCGAACGCCGCGGAAACGGAGAACCACGCGCCCGATTGGACCGCGGGCAGGAGGACCTCGATGGGCGAGGTGCCCGCGCCGCCGCCACCGGGGTCCACCGGCTCGGACCGCCCGGCGCCGAAGATGTTGGCGGTCCCGGGGACGACCACTTCAAAGGCCCCCACCACCCCGGCGCTGGCCATCGAGGCCCCCCCGAGCAGCAGCCCGAGCGCAAGAGCGGTCCGAATAAAACACATGGACATCTTGGTGACTCCTTCTCTTTGTTTGGTGGATAGCAGGGTATCCCCCGCCGTGCGTTCTCTGTGCGTGTGCAGTTTGCCACAGAAACCCGATTGATGCGAGCCAAACTCTCGGCCAGGGGGTGAAAATTCCGTGATGGGACGGGCGACCGGACGGGTTTGTGCCGCGGGCCGTACGGTTCGGCCTTCGGCGGACCTCTACGCTGTGCGCCGATGCGCCAGCCGATTGACCGTGTCGAGCAGGACCTGAAGCCGAGCGCGCCGCCCGCCGTGGAGGGTTCGGTGCGGGTTCGTGTCCGGTACTGCGAGTGCGACCCGATGGGGGTGGCGCACCACGCGGCGTATATCCCCTGGCTGGAGATGGGGCGGACCGAACTGCTGCGGAACACCGGGGTGTCGTACGCGGACATGGAGCGTGCCGGGGTGTTCCTGGTGGTCGCGCGCCTGGAGGCCCGGTACAAGGCGCCCGCGCGGTACGACGATGAGATCGAAGTGCGGACGCGTGTGGTCGGCGGCGGGCGGGCCCGCATCGATCATGAGTACGAGGTGTGGCTGTGGACGCGTGACGCCGGGCGGACGCGGCTGTTGTGCACCGCGGGCAGCACGCTGGCGTGCGTGGACGCGAGCGGGCACCCCCGGGCGTTGCCGGCGTGGCTGGCCGTGAAATGACGCCGGAGGATGGGTCCCGCAGCGCACGACTCGACGCGCGGTCAGCCCTTCCGCTTCGGGACTTTCTTGAGCACCTTCACGGCGATGAGTTTCTTGCCCGGGGCGGGCTTCGCAGGCGGCGCGCCCGGCGCTCCCGGCCCGCCGCCGGAACCGAAGAGGCCGGGATCGGCCGCGGGCTGGACGGTTCCCTTGACGGCGCGTGCGGGCGCGGGCTTGGGGCTCTGCTTCGGGGCCCGGCCTGGTTCGCGCTTGGTTTCGAGGCTCGGTGCCGGCTTGGCCGCGCCGGGAACCGGAGCCTCGGCGCGGAATGAAGCGGCGGCGTTCTCGGCGACGGGCGCTCCGACGATGATCACGCCTTCCTGGTCCGCCGGGTCTTCGCCCTTGACGGCTTTGCCGTCCTCGTCCAGTTGGAGGTCGGCGATGGCGGTGCGTTTCCGGGCTTGCTCGAGGAGGGCGTCGTACAGGCGCTTGGCGTCGGTGCCGTTGATGGCGTTGACGGCCTTGGCGATCTCGCCGATGTAGCGCTCGAAGACGTCGCGGCGCTCGCCCTCGCGGCGCATCTTGAGGCGTTTCCGGAGGTAGGTGCCGAGCTTTCGCCCGCACTCCATGAGGGCCAGCTTCATCTCCTTGCGGATCTCGTCGTAGTCCGCGATGGCCTCCTTGCTCTCGCTGGTGAAGGGGACCCAGACGCTGGCCATGTGGATCATGACCACGATGGGCCCGACGGGGACGCCCCCGCGGGGGTGCTGGAGGTCGTAGTTGCGCCAGTTGGTCTCCGCGACCGCCTTGAAGGAAGAGCACGCCGACTGCTGGTACTGCAGGGGCACGCGGTTGGCGAAGCGGATGACCCGGGCCGGCTCGTCGGCGGGCAGTTCGCCGCCGAAGGCGATCGCCGACTCGATCAGGAACGGGCGGCCGCGGTAGATGGCGGGCTCACGGCTGCTGGCGGCGTAGAACTCGGCGCGGACGCCCTTGAGCATGCCCGCGAGCAGTTGCCGGACCCCGATGGGCGCGAGGCAGTCGGTTGGCGGGGGAGGCAGCTTGGCCTCCTGGAGCGCTTTGAAGAGTTTCTCCGCCTTGGCGTGGTCGATATCGGCGCACTTGGTGCGGCTGGTCACGCCGATCTGTTCGCACAGGGCGCTCGCGCTGGCCGCCGAGACGCGCGAGAACTTGTCCTGCAGGAAGTTGTAGAGCGTGTAGGTGTCGCGCTCGGCCTCGGCCTCCTTGAGCATCTGCAGCAGGATGCCGAGTTCGACGCCCTTGGGGTGGGGCTGGATCTCCTTTGTTTCCGGCGGGAGTTCGGTGACGGCGCGGGGGAAGACCGTGACGCCGAGGGTTTCTTCGGTCTTGACGTCCGCGGGGATGGAGTCGGGGGGGGCGGGGGCGCCGGCGCAGGCTCCGGCCGCTGCCTCGCGTCCGCGGCTTTGCTTCGTGCCGAAGTCGAGCGAGTCGTCGGATTCGTCCGCGCTCGCCCGGGCGGGAGGGACGAACACGATCCGCGCGTGCGGGTTGGCGATCGCCGTCAGTTCGAGGAACTCGTCCACGCTGCCTCGGCCGCGCTGGTACTTGCCTTCGAGCTCGATGGTGACGCTGGTGCCGGTTCGGTAGGCGTCGGCGCTGAGCAGCTCTCCCCTGGCGTCGAGTTCGCGGGTGCCGGGGGTCAGCGTGCGCAGCCGCCGCAGCGGGAAGTCGTCGGTCTCCTCGTCGACGGTGACTTCCGCGCGATTGGTCTTGGTGTTCATCGCCAGCTCGATGTGGTGGGCCGGCTTGCTGGCGCTCGGGCGCGTCTGGATGAACATCGGGCGCCCGGTGGTGATGAGCCCGTACATGCCCGCGGCGGAGATGCCGATGCCCTGCTGCCCGCGCGACATCTTGAGGCGGTGGAACTTGGAGCCGTAGAGCAGGCGCCCGAAGATGTTCTCGACCTGCTTGCGGACGATGCCCGGGCCGTTGTCGACGACGGTGACGCGGTAGCGCGAGCTCTTGGCCTCGCGTCCGCGGTCGGGCTGCAGGTCCTCGATGACGACGGTGATCTCGGGGAGGATGCCGGCTTCCTCGCAGGCGTCGAGCGAGTTGTCGACCGCCTCCTTGACGGTGGTGAGCAGCGCCTTGCGCGGGTTGTCGAACCCGAGCAGGTGCCGGTTCTTCGCGAAGAACTCCGAGACGGAGATGTCGCGTTGCTTC
>CAZDYM010000221.1:0-4894 GCA_964509325.1 uncultured Phycisphaeraceae bacterium | reverse complement strand
ATGTCCGGCGGCATGATGAGGATCGGCTCGGGATCGTCCGTCACCCTCTGGCAGTCGTTCACGCAGACGACCGGCGTGATCTACCGCACCGTCGCCACCGCCGCCGACATGCAGAGCCCCGCGCTCAGCGTCACCGGCGTCGCGAACGTCCACGCCACCGCCCAGGTGAACTTCCTCGACCCGTCCCTGCCCACCATCAACAGCCTGACCAAGATCGTCTCCGCCCAGCAGGGCATCGGCGGCGCTTTCGCGGGCGTCAGCATGAACGGGCCTGTGAACACCTTCCCCCGCGCCCACTACACGAGCAACGACGCGTACATCCGTGTCGGTCCCGCCTGCGAGGGCGACCTCAACGGTGACGGCGCGGTGAACACCGGGGACCTGGTGATGTTCCTCGGGCAGTTCGGCTCGCAGCGTCCGGCGATGTTCGACGGGGCCGACTTCAACGGCGACACCGTCGTGAGCACGCCGGACCTGACGATGTTCCTGGGACGCTTCGGGATCGTGTGCCTCTGAATCAACCGCGCGTGCGCGGCGCGCCGGGCCCCGGCCAACCCGGTCGGGGCCCCGTGCTTGGTTGAGCCGCGCGGCGTTGCCGGCGTGCCCGGGTGCGAGGGCTCCGTCACCCTCTCCCTCTCCGTGGGGCTTCGTTGAAGCGGTGTCTCGACGGCTGTTCCACGTGTGTTCCGGGGTTGTCCCGGCGTCGTGCGGGGGCGGCCGCGAGGAGCCTCAGGGCCTCGGCGGGTCGGGCGTGAGCAGCTTCAGGCCGATCACGCCCGCGATGACCAGTGCGATGCACCCCAGCTGGGCGGCGCGGAGCGGCTCTTTCGAGACCCACGGGGCCAGCAGCGCGGTGCCCGCGGCGCCGATGCCGACCCACACGGCGTACGAGGTGCCCGAGGGCAGCACCTTCATGGCGCGGCTGAGCAGCCAGAACGACGCGATCATGGTGGAGATGGTGAGCACGCTGGGCCACAGGCGGGTGAAGCCGTGGGTGTGCTTGAGGGTGGAGGCCCAGACGATCTCGAGCGCTCCGGCGAGGACGAGCGTGAGCCAGGGGTTCATGCGGGACAACTCCGCGGTGGATGGTCGGGGTCAGGCCTTCCGCACGGTGCGCTGCTCGATGCGTTTCTCGGGGGTGGTTTGGACGATGGCGTCGATGTAGTTGCCCGGGGTGTGGACGGCGTCGGGGTCGAGATCGCCGGTTTCGACGATCTGCTCGACCTCGGCGAGGACGACGGCGGCGGCGGTGGCCATCATGGGGTTGAAGTTGCGGGCGGTCATGCGGTAGACGAGGTTGCCGAAGCGGTCGGCCTTCCAGGCCTTGACGAGGGCGATGTCGGCGTAGAGGCCGGTTTCGAGGACGTAAGAGCGCGGTTCGCCGGTGTGCGGCGCGGCGCCGGGCCTGCCCGCGTAGCCGCGGCCGGGGATGGTCGCGCCGCCGATGCCCTCGCTGGGGCGGAACAGTTCGCGTGATTCCTTGCCTTCGGCGACCTGGGTCCCGGCGCCGGTGGCGGGGGCGAAGGCGGGGATGCCCGCGCCGCCGGCGCGGATGCGTTCGGCGAGGGTGCCTTGGGGGTTGAACTCGATCTCGAGTTCCTTGCTCAGGAACTGGCGCTCGAACTCGGCGTTCTCGCCGACGTAGCTGGAGATCATCTTGGCGATCTGGCGGGTTTTGAGGAGGAGCCCGAGGCCGAAGTCGTCGACGCCGGCGTTGTTGGAGATGCAGGTGAGGCGCTTCACGCCGGAATCGCGCAGGGCGACGATGAGGTGCTCGGGGATGCCGCAGAGCCCGAAGCCGCCGACCATGACGACGGCCCCGTCTTTCAGGGCCCCGCGTTCACGGGCGAGGTTGAGGGCCGCGGCGGCGGAGTGGACGACCTTGGTTCGCATGGTGTGAGGATATCGCGGCGGGCGCGGCGCGAAGCGGGTGGCCGGCGGCGAGGCGCGGCGGCGGGTTGACATTGTGGAGACGTAGGTCTAGATTTTGCGCGTGCAAGCCCGGACCGCCATCTCGCTGCTGGTCGCGGCGTTGGGGGGATTGTGCGGGGCGGGGGCGTACACGTTCCGGTACGCCGAGGGATTGTCGTACATGTCGGACGATCCGGCGGCGTGCGTGAACTGCCACATCATGCGGGAGCAGTACGACGGGTGGCAGAAGTCGTCGCACCACGCGCACGCGACGTGCAACGACTGTCACGTGCCGCGGAACCCGGCGGCGAAGTACACGGCGAAGGCGGTGCACGGGTGGCGCCACAGCAAGGCGTTCACGCTGCAGGGCTTTCACGAGCCGATCCTGATCACGGACGAGGACTTGAAGATCGTTCAGGGCAACTGCCTGCGGTGCCACTCGGAGTTGACGAGCCAGATCGCGGCGCACACCGGGCCGATGGGAGTCGAGCAGTCGGGCTGCACGCATTGTCACCGGGGCGTCGGGCACGGGCCGATACGGTGAGGTCCGGGCCTTCGGAACGGCGGTTTCACCGCGGCGATCGCGGAGAACGCGGAGAAAGCCCGGGCGTGCGAGCCGGAGCGTCGGAGCGGTGAGGCGTCAACGGAGAGCCGATGAGTGAACGGGGTGGATCGGAAGGTGCGATCATGAACAAGCGGGCGAAAGGTTCCGAAACTCCCTCTTCACGCATCCTCCGCGGCGGGGCCGCTTCTCGGAGGGGAGGGGTGGTCGTGTACCTGCTGATCGCGCTGGTCGCGGCGCTGGCGGCGGTGGGGGTGATGGTGCTCTACGGCAACATCGCGGTGCGGAAGCACGAGGGCATCTCGCGGGCGTTCGAGATCGTGACGCTGACGGAGGAAACGATCGACCCCGCCGAGTGGGGCAAGAACTTCCCGCGCCAGTACGACTCGTACAGGCGCACCGTTGACATCGAGCAGACCAAGCACGGCGGGAGCGAGGCGTTCCAGAAACTCGACCAGTACCCGGTGTGGCGAACGCTGTTCGCGGGCTACGCGTTCGGGATCGATTACCGCGAGGAACGCGGGCACGCGTACATGCTGAGCGACCAGCGCGAGACCGAGCGCGTGACGCAGCGGAAGCAGCCCGGAGCGTGCTTGCAGTGCCACGCGTCGACGACGGTGGCGTACCGGCGGGTGGGCATCACCAACGGTGCGGGGGGTTCGCTGGCGGACCCGCTGCTCAGCGATGCCGGGCTGGCGCAGTTGATCAAGGGCTTCGAGGCGGTGTGCGGGATGGACTACAACGACGCGACGAACCTGGTGAGCCATCCGGTGGCGTGCCTGGACTGCCACGACCCGGTGACGATGGCGCTGCGGGTGACGCGGCCGGGGTTCATGGAGGGCATCCGGAATCTGGCTAAGAGCGACGATCCGGTGCCGCACCTGCCGAGCATCGAGCGGTGGCGCAGGGGCGACCGGAAGAAGGAGTTCGACCCGAACCGCGATCCGAGCCGTCAGGAGATGCGGTCGATGGTGTGCGGGCAGTGCCACGTGGAGTACTACTTCAAGCCGCCGACGAAGGTGGTGACGTACCCGTGGCACAAGGGCTTGAAGATGGAGCACATGGAGGCGTACTACGACGACGTCAAGTGGAAGGACTGGGACCACGCGGTGACCGGGGCGCCGGTGCTGAAGGCGCAGCACCCGGAGTTCGAGCTGTGGAGCCAGGGCATCCATGCGCGGAGCGGGGTGAGCTGCGCGGACTGCCACATGCCGTATGTGCGAGAGGGGGCGGTGAAGGTGAGCAGCCACCACACGCGGAGCCCGCTGCTCAGCATCGCGCAATCGTGCCAGACGTGCCACCCCTACGGCGAGAGCGAACTCCTGGCCCGCGTCGAGACCATCCAGGACCGGACCAGGGCACTGATGACGCGTGCCGAGGAGGCGTGTTTGGCGTGCGTGCTGGCGATCGAAGCGGCAAAGAAAGCGGGGGCGGCGGACGAAGCACTGGCGGCGGCGCGGGACCTGCACCGCAAGGCGCAGTGGCGGCTGGACTTCATCGCGGCGGAGAACAGCATGGGGTTCCACGCCCCGCAGGAATCGGCCCGGATCCTGGGCGAGGCGCTGGACTACGCGCGGCGGGGCGAACTGGCGGCGATGAAGCCGGGGACGGGCAAGTAGAGAGACTCGCCGCGGCGGCGCGGAGGGCGCGAGGTGAGATCGGGTTGGGGTGACACTCCAGCACGTCTCGGGCATCGGCGGCGTCTGCGACGGATGCTCGATCTTCCGTTGCTCCTCCGGGGCAACGAATGAAGGTCGGAGCGTTCCACGGGGCTGGTGGCGTCACGCCGCCCGCGCTTATGGCGACATCCCTGCGTCCCTTCGGGACGCGACGACGCCGGGGGCGCGCGTCATCGGATCCGCAGCCGCTCGCGCGAGAGCGAGTGCTGGGGCACGATGTCCGACAGGACCGCCTCAAGGCAACGCTTCTGCCCCGGCCACAAGAAAACGCTCGGGTCGCTCACCCAGCGCCAGTCGAGGTGCTCGTCGTTCAGCGTGGGGGTCCAGGTCGGGGAGACCTCGCAGGCGAATCTCGGGCTCATGACGATGGTGTCGATCGCCGCGATGTAGAAGGGGTGGACTTGCTCGAGCGCCCACAGGCCCAGGCACGCGGGCGAGGGGACGACCAGGCCGACTTCTTCGCGGAGTTCGCGGAGGGCGGCGTCGGTGGCGGCTTCACCCGCTTCGACGTGGCCCATGACGGGCTGCCAGGTGCGGGCCAGCGGGTCCGATTCGCGGAGCAGTTGCAGGAACTCCACGGGGTTGGTCGCGGGGGCGGGCCGACGGAAGACGTAGACGTCGACGATGTCGGTCCGGAGGCGCGGGCCGCGAACGCCGGGGGGGTTCGGGCGGTGGGCGCGGGGGGATTCGGGCGGCTCGGCGGTCATGATCGGACGCGGGCTCGGCGGCGGGCGGCGTCGGG
>CAZDYM010000220.1:0-4916 GCA_964509325.1 uncultured Phycisphaeraceae bacterium | reverse complement strand
CGTGGGCGCCTTCCGGAGCGTCCGTCTTCTTGCCGAAAAAACTGAATGCCACGGGGGTTGGGGATTAGGGAGGGGGGGCGAGAGGCCGGGCTCTGGGTGGGGCCGCGGGGTGGGGTTAAGCGGAAGGGCCGCGGGGTGAGGCTTGGAACGGCGGGCTCTGGGAATCGGATGCTACGACATTCGACGCGCCGACGCATCCCGGTTCGCCTTGTTCCCGGGCGGGTTCCTCCCTTGATGCTCGGCACCGTTCCCCGGTGGCCGCGCGGATACCCTGACCCGCTCCGCCCGCTCGCCGAATCCCTCCTCCCGACCGCACTCGCACTCCCGACTTCCTCCCATGCAACTGTCCGCCCGAGTCTCCGCGCTGCGTCCCTCGGCCACCCTGGCGGTCAACGCCCGCGCCCGCGAACTCAAGGCTCAGGGCGTGGACGTGCTGACCTTCGCCGCCGGGGAGCCCGACTTCGATACGCCCCAGCCCATCAAGGACGCCGTCGCCGCCGCCCTGGCCCGCGGCGAGACCAAGTACGCCCCGGTGCCCGGCGACCCGGAGACCCGCCGCCTCATCGCCGACAAACTCACCCGCGAGAACGCCATCCCCGACTGCACCGCCGAGCACGTCGTCATCTCCTCCGGCGGCAAGCAGGCCCTGTACAACCTGTTCCAGTGCCTGATCCAGCCGGGGGACGAGGTGCTGCTGCCGGTCCCGGCGTGGGTGAGTTTCGCGCCCCAGGTCGAACTCGCCGGGGGAAAGGTCGTCGAGATGACAACCCGCGCCGCCGACGACTTCAAGATCACCCCCGACCAGCTGCGGGCCGCCATCTCGCCGCGATCGAAGGCGCTGGTCATCAACAGCCCGAGCAACCCCTGCGGCACGATGTACACGCCCGCCGAACTCCGCGCGCTGGGCGCGGTCATCGAGGACGCCGCCCGCGCCGCCGCCCCGGACCTCGTGGTCATCTCCGACGAGATGTACGAGAAGATCCTCTTCGGCGGGGTGCCGCACTTCTCGATCGGCTCGATCCCGGGGATCGCCGAGCGGGTGGTCACCTGCAACGCCCTGAGCAAGACCTACGCGATGACGGGCTGGCGGATCGGCTACTGCGCCGGCTCCGGCGCGTTCGGGCTCAAACTCAGCAAGGCCCTGCAGGCGCTGCAGGGGCACTCGACCACCAGCATCCCGACGTTCCTGCTGCCGGCGGTGCGCGTCGCGCTCACCCGCTGCGACGCCGACGTCGAGCGGATGCGGGCCGCGTTCGCCGCCCGTGCCGAACTGACCTACGGCCTGGTCTCGAAGATCCCCGGCGTGGTGTGCCCGCGCCCCACCGGGGCGTTCTACGTGTTCCCCGACGTGTCGGCCCACTTCGGGAAAGCCAGCAAGGGCGGGCGGCGCATCACCTCGGCGATGGAGTTCGCCGCCGCGCTGCTCGACGAGCACCACGTCGCCGTCGTCCCGGGCGAGGACTTCGGCTCCGGCGGCGAGAAGTGCGTCCGCATCACCTTCGCCTGCGGCGAGGAGACGATCCGCAAGGGCATGGCGAAACTGGGCGAGTTTGTCGCCGGGCTGAAGTGAGTTCTGGTGACAGCGGGGGCGGACGCCGGCCCGGTCGTTGAAGCCAGCGGTTTGCCCGGGCGCGGATGGCCCTTACGAGGCCGCTTCGATCGCGCACGCCGCGTCGAGCAAGATCAGCGCGCTGAGTTTGTCCGGTCGGCCCAGGCTGACCTGGCAGTTGTGGAGCAGGGTCTCGGCGTAGAGGCGGGCGTGGGGGTTGGTCGCGCCCGCCAGCGCGAAGAGATGGACGGCCCAGGGGTGGGCGGTGGCGTTGTCGGGTTGGATGTTGTCGAGGTGCCACGCCGAGGCGCCGCGGACGAGGGCTTCCCAGTCGGGCCGGTGGTGGGTGCGCGCGAGCCACCACAGGGCGTGCAGGGCGGCGAGGTCCGTCTCGGTCCAGACCTCCAGGGCGATGCCGGACTGGGGGAACAGGGCGCCGGAATCGCCGCCCCAGGAGGAGCGGGGTTCAGCGCGGGCGGCGGCCAGGACGGCGTCGGTGCGCTCGGGCGGGGCGTTCGAGGCCAGGGCGTGCCACAGGGCCAGGTCGGGCTGCGTCGCCGGGAGGGAGCCGCGGAGCGGCGGAGCGGGCCGGCCGCGGAGGCGGGCGATCAGCATCGCGTCGATGGGGCGGGTGTTGCCGGCGTCGTCGGCGAAGGGGCGGGACCAATCCACGCTCGCGAGCACGGGGTCGGCGGCGGCGCGGAGCATCGCCGGCCAGTTCGGCTTCGGGAGGGCGGACGTGGCGGGGGGGGGAACGGGGGTGCGGTCCATCATGCGGGCCTCGTCGGAGCGTTAGGACGGTACCATCCCGGCGCGCGACGGGGCGACGCTTTCTTCGGCCCGCGCGCCTGGAAGGAGCCCGATGAGCCGCAACGTGGTCACCGTGGACGGCACGCAGTCGCAGTTGATCAACTCGCTCCCCGAGGTGTGGATCGCGGTGGTCGTGTCTCGGTACAACGCGTGGGTGACGGATCGGCTGCTCCAGGGCGCGATCGGTGAGGCGGAGCGGCGTTTGGGCGAGCGGGCGCGGATCATCGTCGCCCCGGTCGCGGGGGCGTTCGAGATCCCGGTGGTGGCGGCGGCGGCGGCGCGCGGGAAGGTCATGGCGGTGGTCGCGTTGGGCTGCATCATCAAGGGTGAGACGATCCACGACGAGGTGATCGCGCACGCGGTCACGCGGCAACTGGCGGGCCTTGCGGTGCGGTCCGGAAGGCCGGTGGGGCTCGGCTTGCTGACGGTCAACAACGCGGCGCAGGCGGAGGCCCGGGCGGGCGGGGCGGCGGGCAACAAGGGGGCGGAGGCGATGGCGGCGGCGTTGGATGCGTTGAGTGTGAGGTACCGGCTGAGCGAACTGTCGGGGTAAGCGGGGACAGGGCTCGGGGTTCGGCGCGGCGGCCCGTGCGTGGCGTGTGCGCGGCCTATTCTGTCGGGCTCTCCCTATGGCAACCCCGCGTGACATCCGCCGCATGGCTTTCTCGGCACTGTTTCAACTGGACGCGCAGAGCGAGCCGGACGTGGAGTCGGTGCGGGCGTCGCTGCGCGAAGTGACGCAGGGGCACGACGCGCCGATCGAGGAGCGGGACCGGGAGAAGGCGCTGGCGCTGGCGCTGGCGGCGTTTGAGACGCGCGGGGAGGCGGACGCGGAGATGATGGCGCTCTCGCCGGGGTGGCCGGCGCACCGGCAGCCGGCGGCGGACCGGGCGATTCTGCGGCTGGCGTGGCACGAGATGACCACGGGGCGGGTGGGGCCGAAGATCGCCGTCAACGAGGCGGTGGAGTTGGCCAAGGAGTTCTCGACCGAGAAGTCGCCGGCGTTTGTGAACGGCGTCTTGGACAAGGTGCTGAAGAAGGTGAGCGGGGAGAGGCGCGAGGGCACGCGGGCACGCCCCGGGAGTGACGGAGTGACCGAGCGAGGCGGCGATCAGGAAGACGCCGGGGAGCGGGGGTAGGGCGTGGCGGGGCTCTGGGCCTGAGTCGTTGGTCTTGTGTCCTGAGGGGTGAGGGCCGGGGTTGGGGTGGCGTCGCGGGTGATTCTCTGGTGGCAGGTTGCTGGTGCCTTCTTCATGGGTTTTTTCAAGAGCGTTTTCTCGAAGATTCAGCAGGGCTTGCAGCGGACGCGCGAGGTGCTGCTGGCGGATGTGCGGTCGTTTCTGCCGGGGCGGAAGATCGACGAGGCTTTGCTGGCCGAACTCGAAGCGGCGCTCCTGAAGGGGGACCTTGGGCCGGCGGTCACGAAGCGGCTCATCGACGGCATCCGCAAGGACGCGCTGGAAGGCAAGATCACGCGCGGGGAGGACGTCGAGGGGTACCTGAAGCGGGAGTTGAAGGCGCTGTGGCCGGCGCAGGACCGGACGCTGCGGTTCGCCTCGGGCGCGGACGGTCCCGGCGGGAAGAAGGCGATCACGGTGATCCTGGTGGCGGGCGTGAACGGGGCGGGGAAGACCACCAGCGTGGCGAAGATCGCCCACGCGCTGCGCGGGCAGGGCAAGAGCGTGCTGCTGGCGGCGTGCGACACGTTCCGGGCGGGGGCGGTGCGGCAACTGGAGATCTGGTCGGAGCGGCTGGGGGTCGAGGTGATCAAGGGGAAGCAGGGGGGCGACCCGGCGGCGGTGGCGTTCGACGCGTGCGAGGCGGCGCTGGCGCGGGGGGTGGACGTGCTGCTGATCGATACGGCGGGGCGTCTGCACACGCAGGACCCGCTGATGCGGCAACTGACGAAGATCCGGGATATCACGGCGAAGAAGATCGCCGGCGCCCCGCACGAGGTGCTGCTGGTGCTGGACGCGACGACGGGCCAGAACGCGGTGCGTCAGGCCGAGGAGTTCAAGCGGGCGATCGACGTGACGGGGATCTTCCTGGCGAAACTGGACGGGACGGCGAAGGGCGGCGCGGTGATCGCGGTGCACGAGGCGACGAAGATCCCGGTGAAGTTCGTGGGGGTGGGGGAGACGCCGGAGGACGTGGAGGCTTTTGATCCGGATCAGTTTGTGGACGCGTTGTTTGCGGGGGAGTCGGGGGGGGGGTGAAGGTGCGGAATCATGAAGGTGCGGAGCGGGAGGGCGAAGCCCATGCGCATGGGTGCTGGCGCGTAGGCACGACGGTGTCGCGGATGACACCATCGTGGCACGGCCGCGTTCGCGACGGGGCCTCCATCCATCCCCCTCGTGGCGCGGTTTGGGCGCGCAACACGCGTCACTGCGCTTGGGGGAACGTGGTGGGAAAGGGTTGTAGGGGCTGGGGTTGGACGTGTCTTACAACATTCCGTGATGAGAAGGCGGCGGTGACCTGCCTGGGCGCGCAGGGCGGGTTGGTGCGCGTCGAGGTGTTCGCGGGGTGCGTCCGGGGCGGGGGGCGGGATGGGGCCCCG
>CAZDYM010000219.1:0-4935 GCA_964509325.1 uncultured Phycisphaeraceae bacterium | reverse complement strand
CCCCGCCGCCGGCTCTTTCTCCAGCCCCTGCCGCATCGCCGCCCGGTGGTCCCGCACCTCCGCCGTTTCCGAGCGCCGGTCATCCCGCAGGTACCCCAGGTCCAGCGCCAGCGCCGAGGGCCCGCCCCGGTCCTTCTTGATCCACTCCGACAACGCCACCAGCTCGCACGCGCACCCCGCCCGCTCCAGCCTCCCGGTCAGGTCGCTCGACACCCCCTCGGGCAGGATCACCACCGGCCTGTCGCCCGGCTTCCGCGCCGGCACCTGCAAGCACCCCGTCGCGTACATCGCCGCGTCCCCGTCGCTCACCGGGATCACCGTCCCGCTCACCCGCGCCTTGCGCCCCAGGATCAGACGCTGCGAGTCCTCGTGCAGCGCCTTCACGTTCACCAACAGCACCGTCCGGTCTTCGCCCACCGCCGTCGCCACCATGTCGCCGCGCGGGTACCGCGGATCGATCAGCGTGAACTGGAACACCTCCGCCCCCGGCGTCATCTCCGCCAGCGTCTCACGCAGCCGCGGGTCGCTCGACCACGGCGCCGCCCTCGACGTGAACATCGAAAGCAGCCGCTTCGCGCCCGAGGGCTCCCCCTCCTCCATCGCCTCGGGCCCGCAGCAGAACACGTACCCACGCCCGCACCGGAAGTAATCACCCGCCCCGCCGAAGCGGTGCTCGAGCGTCTCGACCCGGAACCCCAGCGCCCGCACCGTCCGCGCCAACGCCTCCTGCAGCCCGCGCGACTTCGCGTCCAGCGTCGCCACGACCACCGTCTTGTCGCTCACCGCGCGCCGGGCCGATCGATCGATCAGCAGCCCGGCGCCCCCGGCGAACGCCAGGTCGGGCGCCGAACGGTCCGGCATCGCCGCCAGCACGTCCGCCCCCAGCCGCTGCAGCGCCGACACCAGCCCGTGCCATTGCTTCAGCATCAGGTCGATCTGGCTCTTGCCCGTGAACGCCTTCCCCCGCTCCTCCGCCGGGCCGCCCGGGCGCGCCGCGATCCCCGCCGCGAAGTGAGGCCTCCCCATCAGAAACGACCGCTTCATCCCCGCCGCGATGACTCCCCCGCCCACCCCGCTCGCGGCAACCGCCCCGGCCCCCGTCGTCCCCCCGCGCGATCCGTGACCCGACGAAACCACGCCCCCGCCCGCGCGGCTCTCCACAGGCCGATCTGACCTCCCAACCTGATCCACGGGATCAACGACCCTCACCACGCCATCGCCGCCGGCCCCACGCCGCGCCGGACACCGGCGGACATCCGCCAACCGCATCATAGCCTCACCCCGCCGCTCCCCCTCGGCCCAACGCCCGCCGGTCACGCCGCCGCTCTTCAGCAAAAACGAACCGGGCCCGCCGAAGCAGGCCCGGGACGATTGGCATGGATGAGCCGCGCCCGACCCCCCAAGGGAGTCGGCGTCGGTTCAGAGATTACTTGCCGGAGCAGGAGGTCTTGCCCGAGCAGGACTTGCCGGACACGGCGCCCATCGCGGCCTTCTCGCCGCCGGTGCACTTCTTCGAGCAGTCCTTCTCGCCCGAGACCGCGCCCATGCTGGCCTTGTCGCCGGTGCAGGACTTCGAGCAGTCCTTCTTCTCGCCGGAGACAGCGCCCATGCTGGCCTTGTCGCCGGTGCAGGACTTCGAGCAGCCCTTCTTCTCGCCGGAGACAGCGCCCATGTTGGCCTTGTCGCTGTTCTTGCACTCCGACTTGCCGCAGCATTTCTCCTTGCTGCACTCGGACGACACGGCGCCCATCTGGGCGTCGCCGCGGTGGCCCTTCGCGCAGCCGACGAGCATCATCGCGCCGATGGCGCCGATCAGGAGCAGAGACTTCTTCATGGGATCTCTCCAGGGAAAAAAGGGTTGCATGACACGACAGGGGACGGGCACCGCCGGTCCAACCGGCTTTCGCCCCTGAATGATCGAAACATCCTAGACCCCCGAGACATTCGTGGCTCGGGCCGGTTCGGATGTTCCTTTCGGCCCGCTCGACCCGCCGCCATGAGCCGCGGCCTCGCCGGTCCGAAAGCACAGCCGGGCGAACACCGCCCGACCTTCCCTTGTTCTCCCGTCGCCCCCACGCGCTCGCCCGCGATCACACCAAAAAGCCAAGAAACCCCCTCGACACCCTGACCCACCCGCCGGGCCTCCCGCGGGCTCGCGCCGAGTGCAGGCACTCCACCGAAACCGCCCCGGCCCTCCCGCCCCACAAAAAAGCCCCCTCGGCGTCGCGGCCGAGGGGGGGAAACCCGTGTCGGGACAACCACATCAAGAAGCAGTCCAAAGCCGGCGAACCTTCCGTCACGCCCGGGGCGATCACCCCGGGGAACCGCGACGGACCGCGGCTCCCACCCCGGCACCGCCGCCTTGTCCAGCGGCCGCCCGATACGCTTCAGACCGCGGCGGGCTCACGCCGCGTCGCCGCGGCAGCCGTCGGCGCCGCACGCACCCTCCTCGCAGCAGCAGCCCTCCTCGCAGCAGCAACCCTCGTCGCAGCACACGCACGGGCACGAATCGCCGCACGAGCACGCGCCGCCCGAGCAGCACGCGCACCCCTCCTCGCAGCAGCAGCAGCCGCCGCCGCAGCAGGAACCGCCGAGCCAAGTCGAGCCGCCGACCGGCGCGAACGAAAGAGCGGACGACGCCACAAGAGCCAGAATCGAAAGCATGGCAAACCTCCATCCGGAGTTGTTGGTTGGTGTGAACTGAACGCGAACATCACGGGCCGCCCCGCGGCAAGATCGCGGGACGTCAACAGCGCCGCGGCCTCACGCCGCCCAGCGCGGGCACTCGCGCACGCCCCGCCTCAAATCGTCCAGCAGCACAGCCGCGCCCGCACCAGCCCGCTCGCCCCGTCCGTGACACGCGCCCCCTCGACCTCCCACGGTTCGGACCGCACGCGCTCGGCCGTCCCACCCAGCAGCGGGTACGACCCGCCGCGCCCCCCACTCTCCACCGCGAGATCAACCAGCGAAGGCCCTTCCCTCCCGCTCGGAGGCACAGGCCGATCCGTCCCACCCCGCTGCGGGCAAGGCACGCATCGGCACTCACCCTCACCGCACGCCCCCGCGCACTTGACCCCGCACTCCCACCCGCACTCCCCCCCGCACTCCCCCGCGCACTCCCCCGCGCACTCCACCCCGCAAGCCCGCTCGCAAGCCCCGCCGCAAGCCCCCGGCGTCTCATCAAGCGCCGAGCCCCCACGCCCCCCGCACGAGAAGGCCACGCAGCAACACTCCCCGGCCCCCAGCCAAGCCATCGCCACCCCCGCGCACCCGCGGCACACCAGCGCGCACGCCCAGCCCAACGGGAACACCTGGGCCAGCAGCAGCAGGACAATCGCGAGCCAGCGACACATGCGTGCCACGGTATTCACCCGCCGAAGCACAGCGCTCGCCCCCACTCGACCCCCCTCCTCCCCCTCCTCCCCTTCCTCCCCATTTCTCCCAGTTCCCACCCCCTTCTCCCTCCTTCTCCCGCCGCCCGCCTACCTCACCCACCCTTCATCCCACACCATCCCCGAGGGAATCAACGCCGCCGACCCCGATTCCACCATCGCCGCCACCGGGTACGCGCAGTAATCCAGGCTGAACGCCCCTGCAGGGCGGTGGTTCCCGGACCGGTCCAGCCCCCCAAACGGCAGTTTGCTCGACGCCCCCGCCGTCCCGGTGTTGACGTTCACGCACCCCGCCTTCGCGTCCCGCAGGAACCGCTCGATCAGCCCCGCGTCCTTCGTAAACAAAGACGCCGCCAGCCCGAACCGGGACGCGTTGCACTGCGCCAGCGCGTCCTCGAACGTCTCCACCACGCTGATCCGCACCAGCGGCGCGAACACCTCCGTGTCGCACCCCGCATCCCGCGAAGGCTCCTCCCCCGACGCCGAGAACCGATCCACCATCACCACCCCCGGCGTCACAAAGTGCCCCTGGGCACACCCCGCCACCTCCAACCGCTTCATCTCCACCAGCGTCCTCCCCCCGCCCCTGACCAGCGCCGCCTGAAACCCCAGGGCCGCCTCCCGCGCCTCGTCCCGGATCAGCGGCCCCATGAACACCGGCCTCCCCGCCTCGCCGCCCACCCCGCGCGGGTCACCCACCACCAGCGCCGACGCCGCCTTCTCAAACGCCGCCAGAAACCGATCCGCCACCCCGCGCTGCACGACGATCCGCCGCGTGCACGTGCACCGCTGCCCCGTGGACACGAACGCGCTCCGCGCGCACTCGATCACCGCCTGCCTGACGTCGCAATCCCCCATCACCACCGCCGCGTTGTTCCCCCCCATCTCCAGGGCGATCATCCGCCCCGGCCTGTCCAGGTTCGCCTCCAGGATTCGCCGACCCACCGCCCACGACCCCGTGAACAGCACCCCGTCAATCCCCTCGTGCCCAACCAGCCTTGACGCCGTGGCCGCGCCCCCGTGCACAAGGTTGACCACGCCGGGGGGCGCTCCCACGCTCTCCAGCGCGTCCTGAAACACCGACGCCAGCGCCTGCCCGCACCCCGGCGCCTTGTCCGAAGGCTTGAACACCACCGTGTTCCCCATCGCCAGCGCCGGCACAATGTGACCGTTCGGCAAATGCATCGGGAAGTTGAACGGCCCTACCACCGCCATCACCCCGTGCGGACGGAACCGCGTCCATCCCGCCCGCGTCGCCCCGAGGTTCAGCTCAAACCCCGTCACCCGCGCCATCCCCGTGTGCGCTCCCATCTCCAGCGTGATGTCGATCTTGTCCGCCAGCAGCTTCGCCTCTGCCAGCGCGTCCCACCACGTCTTGCCCGTCTCCCGCATGATCAGCGCCCCCAGGGCCTCCGCCCGCGCCCGCAGCAGCGCCTGCGCCGCCCGCAGCGCCGCCACCCGCTTGTCGAAGCCCCACGAAGACCACACCGCCAGCGCCCCCCGCGCCGCCGAGACCGCCTCATCGACGCGCGAGACCACCGGC
>CAZDYM010000218.1:0-4978 GCA_964509325.1 uncultured Phycisphaeraceae bacterium | reverse complement strand
CGGCTCGAGGCGCTCAACCCCGACGAGCGACAGCGCGTCGCCCGCGCCGCCGTCGCGGACCACGCCGCGCGAAACGGGCTCGACCCGCTCGCGCTGGTGCGCCGAATCCAGGCGGAAGGCGCGGGCTCGCCCACGCTTTCCGCCGCCCTGTCCGAGCACTTCGCGCGGACCGAACCCCCATCACCCCCAACTACGGAGGCCCCACGATGAGCACGACCGCCGCCGAACCCCTCTCGCGTCAGCAGGCCCGCCTACTTGGGACCAGCCGCCTCCACCGCGGGTGGAGAACCGAGCACTTCCTCGCCATTGATCGACTGTGGCGTGCCGTCGCCGCCGGGGACGTCTCCGAAACCCTCGCGCTCGACATGCTCACCAAGCACGGTCCGCGCGTCGCCTTCCAACGGCTCGCGGCGCTGGGGATCGACATCCACGGCCCCAAGTATGCCAGGACCACGCCCGCGCTCCCCGACGCTGGGAACTGATCGAGCCCGCCCGAAACGCCACGTAGAACGCCGCCAAAACACCGCAAAAACGCAAGGACAACACTATGCCAACCAAGCCAACCGCCGCCCCCCCCGCCCCCGCCCCCAGCCCCGCCGCCAACGGGTACGACGAGGCCGCGCCCATCGCCGACCCGCTCGCCGAGATCGAGCACGCCGCCGCCGTCACGCCCAACGCGCGGGTCCGCGTGTTCCGCTCCGACGAGCGGGGCAACTCCGCCTATGTCGCCGACATCGAGGGAGCCGACTTCAGCGCCGCCATGCTCCAGCGCCCGCCCTTCAACGGAGGCCGCTTCCAGGTTCAGGTACGCGACGCCAGCACCGGGCAATACTTGAAATCGTGCCGCGTCTCCGTCGCCCCGCTCCCCCGGCCCGGTCCGACCTTCGCCACGCCAGCAGCCGCGCCCGCGTACGAGCCCGCGTACGGGTCAGGCCCAGCCGAATCGAGCGCCGTTGTGGGAGCACTCGAGCGCCTCAACGCCCGACTGGAGCGCATGGAGCGTGCCCAGCAGTCGCAGCCCACGAACGCGGGGGTTCTCGGCGGGTTGACCATCGCCGACATTCTGGCGCTGGCCGAGAAGAAAAACGCAGGAATGAGCGCCGCCGACTTCGCTGCAATCGCGGGCGTGTTCCGCCGCGACGCTTCGCCGCTCGCGGAGCAGATCGAAGCCATGAAGGCATTGAAGATGCTCGCCGGGGAAGCCGCCGAAGAGGCCGCACCCGCCGATCCGCTCGGTCCGCTCGTCACAGCGCTCGCGACGAAGATCATCGAGGCGATGCAAGCGAAGCCGACCGAGCCCCAGCGCCGCCCGCGCATCGCCCCGGCGCTCAGACTCACGCACGCCCCGGACCCGCGCCACGCCGCCCCAGCGCCGGGGGCCCACTCACCCGCCTCCGCCGAGCGCCCGGGCCAAGCCGCCCAGCAGCAGCAGCAGCAGCAGCCGAGCGGGATTATCCCCGCCGACAAGCGCCCGGCGCTGTGCGCCTTCCTGTCGCTGTGCGCCAGCGCGCCCAACCGCGATGCCGACGCAACCGCCGACATGATCGCAAAGCAGATGCCCGGCCCCGCCTGGGACGCGCTCCGAACCATCCCCCCCGGAGCACTCACAGACGAGATCATCCGCGCGGAGGCAACCCTAATGCCTCACTTGGGTTTTCTTGATGCCGTGGAAATCGCGCTCCGCGACATGCAGGCGCAAGCAGACGCGGAAGCGGACGCTGGCGCGAACAACGCCGCCGACGTTCCCGGTCAGCAGCCCCTCGCGACGCCCGAAGGCGTGCCGCTCGTGCATATCGACCACACGCCCCCGCCAGCCGCCGCGCCCAAGCGCCGCCGCGAGGCACGGGAGGCGAAGAAATGAACACAGAACGCAGCGGGTGGACGCCGCGCGAATGGGTCTACCAGAAGGACCACACAGGCGAACGCTATAAACGACTGAGGACGCCGCTCCAATATGCCGCCTACTACGCCTATCTCAGCGTCACGCTCAACAGCCCGAGCACGCCGCGTGAATACTGGCGAATCGTGCTAAGTGTGATTGGCGATTGGCGCTCCGAACGGCAATCGAGCCTGAACCCGAGAAAAACCCCATGACGCACCCCCTCAGCCCCGGCTTCGCCTTCCCCGCCACTATGCACGGGCGCTACCACGCGCACCTCGTGAAACTCCGCTCCGCCGCGCTGGTCGGCGTCTACCTCATCGCAGACGCGACCACGCGCGAACCGCTCTATGTAGGCGAATGTCACACCCCCCGCGCCGTCGCGATGTACGACACAATCACGCGCCATTTTCGGCATTGGACGGGGGATAACGGGTACGCCGACGGCAGGCGTCGCGGGGGCAAGACCTACAACCGGGCCCGCGTGCTGATCGACTTCGCGGCGCTCGCAACAAACGACCCCGCCATCGTCGCCGCCGTTCAACACGCGGAAATCCAGCGCCTGAGGCCGAGAGACAACCAGATCGACGGGCGCACCCGCGCCCGCGCCGGAACCATCACAACCCGCGGCGCGAGCGCCGCCAACGACGCGAAGGAGATTCCCATATGAGATTCGAGGAGACCGGAGCACTCGGGCCCACATCGCGCCCGGCCCGCGTGCTCAGCATCGAGCAGGGAGGCGGAGGAACCGCCTATGTCCGCTCGGACGCCGTGACCGCCGTTGTGCCGGTCGCCGATGGTCAGACCGGAAGGCCCGTCCTCGGCGTCTCCGCCGTACTCGGGTTGGGGTTCACCGTCCTAGCCAAATGCGGCACTAACGAAATGGCCGCCAAAGTGTGGAACGTGCCGCTGACAGGGGCCGACTCGTGATCCGCTTCGCCATCATCGCGCCGCCGCGCGAGCCGCACGCGTTCGCTTCGACGACACGAATCATCCGCCTCCCCAAGCCGGACCCCGTCACGGGCAACACGGACGATCAAGTAATGGCCACGCTCGGCATCATGCGCGGGCTTGTCCGTGACGCGCAGCGCTGGAACTCGATTCAACGACTATCAAAAACCAGCGTTCCCGCATATGACCTGTGCCGACGGATCACGTTCAAGCGCGACCCCAAGACCGCCGAGGCGATCCGGCACCCGGAACTAATCGCGCGTGCGATTGAGCAGGGAGCACAGCCTGCTGGCGACTGCGACGACGTAGCCACCTTCGGCGCGTCCATCCTTCTCGCGCGAGGCAGAACGCCCGTCTTCGTCGTCATGGCGCGCAGAGCAGGCGCGCCGTTCGAACACGTCTACTTCGGCGAAACGTCACGCGCGGGCAGGGACAACGACCCGACCGGGCTTCCGATCCTCGCCAGCGTGGTTGTGCCTTATGACCCACAAGAGGGAACACAGCCGGGGAAGTGGACGCCGCCAGGTCTGAGCGGCGGACGCCTTGAGTGTTGGCCCGCGTGGTAGCGGAGAAACCCAGCATGGACGCTCCCAACCTCAAACCCACCCTCCGCGCCGTGCTCCGCACGTTCACGCGAGCCCGCCCGCCCCGCTCGGTGCGCGCCGCCGCCGCCATGCTCCGGCGCTCGCCGCGGACCGTCCAAAGGGCAAGGGGTGTTTTGCACATGCTCGGATTGATCGAGAAACATAGCACCAAACCGTGTCCATGCAAGAATCGTGTCACCCCCTAGACAAGTAGGCCGGCCCGCGCCGATACTTTCGGCGAATGGAAGCGCTCGAACTCATGCTGAAACTCGGCACGCTCGCGGCCCTGTGCGTCGGCTTCGGGGGCGTGCTCGTGAAGGCGGGGTCGCTCGTCCACACGCTGGAAACGCTGTCCGCGCGGACCGCAAAACTCGAGGACGCGCTAGCGCGATACATCGACTCGACCGAGCGCCGGCTACACCGACTCGAAGCGCGCGACGCATCGCACCCCAACCCCGAGGCCGCACGATGAGCACGAGCCGAAGCACCTTCGCAGCCCTCACAAGCCTCATCACGAGGCCCATCGACCGCAACCCGTTCACCGCGTTCGCCATCGTCGCGTGCGCGCTCTTGACCGCGTGCGGCGGGTTCGACATCTTCAAGGGAAAGGCCCCCGACCCGCGCGACGGGAAGCCGCGCACGTCCGCCGAACTGGAATCGCGAGGCCGCGCCGCGATCCGCAACATCGAAGAAGAAAGAGACGACGCACTCGCGCAGGCGCGGAGCCTCATCGAAGAAGCCAAGCGGCGTGACACCGACATCGCCGCCGTTGCCCATGACTACGCCGAGGCCATCGAGCAGGCCGACGCCAAGACCGCCGAAATCCGTGCGCTCGTTGAAGGCGTCGCGAATGTCGCATCCATCGGACTCGGGCCCTTCGGAACCATCATCCCCGGCGCGCTGGCGCTGGCGTTCGCCGTTGACAACCAGCGGAAGGACCGACTGATCCGCGCGTACCGCAAACCCGCACACGAACCCACGAGGACCGCATGACCGAACCGAACCCGCAGCCCCCGGAGCAGACGCAGACCGAAGGAACTTCCGAAGTAATCACGCTGGCCCGCGCCATTGTGTTCGGATCGCTCGTGAAGGACCGGGGTTCAAGCCCCGAGACCGTGCAAGCGTGCATCGCCGAAGCCGTGTCCATCGTCGGCAGCCTCACCGACTGAGCCCCCCCGGAAGCCGGAGCAGGCGGGGCGTCCACGATGACGCCCCGCCGCTTCGGATACACACCCGCCCCGCTGAGCAGAGAGAAGCCCTATGGCATTCAACGAAGAACCACCCCCTCTAGCGGGACTCGGGAAGAAGAAGCGCCGCGCCAGCCCCGCCGAGGCCGCTTTCCGTGCGCAACTGCAACGGACCATGTACCAGCAGATGCGCCCGCACGGGGGCCGCGTCCGAATGGCGGACCGGGACCGCGCCGCCGCCCAGGCGCGACGGAACGCAAACATCGTCACCGCCGCCGTCCGGACCGGCAAAGCGCCGGCCCGTTTTGACGCGGGCAGTCTCCCGGCCCGCGCCGTGCTCAAGGCCGCAGGCTTCGCGCTGACGCCGACCAGGCGCG
>CAZDYM010000217.1:1339-4981 GCA_964509325.1 uncultured Phycisphaeraceae bacterium | reverse complement strand
GTTGAGACCGACGGGTCGCGGGCCGGGCTCTCGACCGCGCCCTTGTACGACATCTTCGGCGGGGCTCCGCGGACGCAGCTGGCGGGGGTGGACGAAACGGCGACCTTCGAGGCCACGGAGAACGTGCGGCGCGTCACCACCGCCGACGAGGGCGCGGACTTCGACCCGGCGGTCTCTCCCGACGGCACGTGGGTGTACTTCGCCTCGACGCGCCACCGCGCCACCAGCGACATCTACGCCAAGCGCGTCGACGGCACGGCCGTCACCCTGTTGACCAGCGACGCCTCGCACGATGTCATGCCGGCGGTCAGCCCCGACGGTCGGAGGATCGCCTTCGCCTCGAACCGCTCCGGCTCGTACGACATCTACGTGATGAGTTCCACCGGCGGGCAACCGGTGCAGATCACCAGCGACCCGGGCCAGGAGCTGCGCCCCACCTGGAGCCCGGACGGCAAGTCGATCGCGTTCTGCCGCGTCGCCGAGGGGCGTGGCCGGGCGGCGGCCTCGGACCGGTGGGAGATCTGGGTCACCGAGGTGAGCCGCCCGAGCAACACCAGGTTCCTCACCTTCGGCCTGTTCCCGGCGTGGCAGCCCGCGGCGCTCGGCGGCGGCGAGAAGATCGCCTTCCAACGCGCCCGCGAACGCGGCAGCCGCTTCTTCTCCGTCTGGACCATCGACTACATCGACGGCGAGGCGATCAACCCCACCGAGGTGGTGTCGAGCGCGGTGGCGGCGTGCATCAACCCCACCTGGTCGCCGGACGGGAAGTTCATCGCGTTCTCAACCGTGATGTCGCCGGACAGTGCCCCGGACTCGGGCTTCGCGCCCGCCCCCGGGCGGCTTTCGCCCACCCAGGCGGACCTGTGGATCGTGCGGGCGGACGGCTCTTCGCGGGCCCCGCTGACCGCGGGCGCGACGGCCAACCTCGCGCCGGCGTGGGGACCGGGCGGGCAGGTCTTCTTCGTCTCCAACCGCTCCGGATCGGAGAACGTCTGGTCGATCGGCGCCTCGCAGGCCCTGGTGGCGATGGGGGAGACCGATGGTCCGCCCACGAAGAGGGCGCGGGCCACGACCCAGACCCGCGACACCGAGACCGAGCCCGTGTCATCGATGGCCGAGGAGCCCACTTCCCCTGACGCGGTCCCTGACGCCGCGACGGCGGAGGGCGGCCACGACGAAGCCGCCGAGCCGCAATGAGCCGGCGCGGGCCGCGCCGAGGACCGGTGTGGCGACCAGCGCAAGAACTGCCCGAGGGCTCCCCGTCGATCCCGCCCGGCGGGAAACAAGTCCGGAAGCGTCGATGACCGATAAACCCCGTCGGCCAACTGGCCGATGTGAGCAAAGCGAATCACCTCAGCGCGGGCGGGCGGAGCCCACCGCGATCCCCGGCAGGACGCCATGACAACCGTACAGCGAGTGCTCTTGGGAGCGATGATGCTCCTGTCCATCGCGGCCTGGTTCGCCGGTTGCGGCGCCTCCAAGCCGAGAGTTGTGTACCCCGAGCGTCTCGTTTCGCCGTATGCGTCTTCGGTTGGGCAGGCCGTCTGGGCCGTGGCCCCGCCGAAGAACGAATCGGGCGTGAGCGAGGTGGACGAGCTCTTCATCGGCGACGCGCTGGTGGAGGAGATCGGCCAGGTGAAGGGTCTCGACGCGCTGCCGCTGAACCGCACGCTCAGCGCGATGCGGGCCCTCGGGATGGCGTCGGTGGACACCCCCGCGCAGGCGAAGGCGCTGGCGCGGGCGCTGCGGGCCGACGGCATCGTCGTTTGCAGCGTGACCTCCTGGCACCCCTACCAGCCGCCCAGGATCGGCTTGAACCTGGTGCTGTTCGGCGGCGCCCCGGCGACACCACCCGGTTCGTCGAACGGCAGCGGCGGATTCGGCGGCGGGGTGCGGGACCTGCAGAGCGCGGCGTCCCCTGTTCGAGGCCCTGGCGGGGCCTCCGCGAACGGGCCCGCCGCGGTGAGCGTGGTGCTGGACGCATCCAATACCGCGATCATGCGAAGAGTTCAGATGTACGGGGAAGGTCGGGTCGAACCGAACGACCCGATGGGCTGGGAGCGGTATTCCAAGAGCATGAAGCTGTACACGCGGTTCGCGTGTCATCGCGCCCTCGAGCTGCTGCTCGAGAGCGAGCGGGGCCGGCAGACCCCGGCGACGCCCCCCCCGGGGGAGATGGCCCACGCCGCGGATCAAGCGGAACCAGCCCGCTGACGGGAGGCCGACCGGCCGCCCGGAAGGCGGGCGCTCGGAAGGACTCTCGGTCGTGGGCTCGATGACAGGCGGACAACACCCGACGCAGCCGGCATCGGCGGGGCCTCGGCGCCCCGTGGAGCGCTCGGCGCGTCCGTGGCACCCGGCTTCGTTGAAGCGGGGGCTCCGCCCGGTCGGCGCGCCCGCGTCCGTTCACCCGTCAAACCCCCGCTTCGGCGGCACCCCCCGGGCCACGCGCCCCCTTTCTCAGCGGAGTCAATCGCGATGAACACGCTCCCGATCATCGAGGGCTTCCTGTCCTACCTCACGGACGAACGCCACTTCAGCGCGTACACGGCCCGCTGCTACGGCGCCGACCTGCGCCAGCACGTCGAGTATCTCAGCGACGAGCTGAACATCCCCTACAACGCCGACGCGGAGGCGAAGGCCTACGACAGGGCCAAGGGCGGCCCGCGCCCCGGCGGCGCGGTGGCGGGGACGATCCGCCACGGCACCCTCACCGACGCGATCATCCACGCCAGCGTGGACTCGATCCGTCAGTACCTGGTCTTCCTTTCCGAGCAGTCGTACTCGCCCGCGACGATGGCGCGGAAGATCGCGACCATGCGCTCGTTTTACAAGTGGGCCCTCAAGCGCAACCTGGTGGACTCGAACCCGATGACAATGATCCGCACGCCGCGGCAGGCCAAGCGCCTGCCCAAGGCCATCAGCGTCGAGCAGATCGAGCAGTTGCTGGCGGCCCCCGACGACCGCGACCCGCTGGGCTCGCGCGACCGCGCCATGCTCGAGACGCTGTACTCCACGGGCATCCGCGTCAGCGAACTGGTCGATCTCTCGCTCAACGACCTCGACGAGGGCGCCGAGGCGCTCCGCGTCCGCGGCAAGGGCAAAAAGGAGCGGCTGGTCCCGCTGGGCTCGCACGCTCTGGCCGCCATCCGCCACTACCGCGACGTGCTCGGGCAGGACGAGCGGCTCAGCGCCAGCTGGGCCGACCCCAGGACCAACCCGCCCCTGTTCATCAACAAGCACGGCGGGCGCCTGTCTTCCCGCTCCGTCCGGCGCAAACTCGACAAGTACCTCAAGTCCGTCGGCCTGGACCCGACCATCAGCCCGCACACGCTGCGCCACTCCTTCGCCACGCACCTGCTGGACAACGGCGCCGACCTCCGCAGCGTGCAGGAACTGCTGGGGCACCAGAGCCTGTCGACGACCCAGACCTACACCCACCTGACCACGCAGCGCCTCCGCGGCGCCTATGACAGCGCCCACCCGCGAGCCGAGGCCGGCTGAGCCGCGGCACAACCCGCGCCCCGAAAGACGCGGCTGCCTCCACACCGCCGCACCCCACGGCCTTGCCGCCTCCGGCGAGGTCGTGCTTCGGTCTCGGCGTGCGCGGGCGGGCGCGTCACTCCGTCACCGGCACCAGCC
>CAZDYM010000217.1:0-1304 GCA_964509325.1 uncultured Phycisphaeraceae bacterium | reverse complement strand
GGTGTAGCCCAACTCAAACCCCACGCGGCGGACGTTCCGCTCCGTGCTCTGGCCCGGTCTGGAACCGATCGTCGCCCATTGGCAGCCGCGCCGGCGGGCCTCGTTCAGACGCCACTCGATCATGGCCCGCTGGACGCCGCGGCGCCGCGCGTGGGGCAGCACGGTGACGCCGAACAGCGCCGCGACCGGCCCCAGGGACTCAAGCCCGCCCGCGCCGACGACCTCGCCGTCGATCTCCGCGAGGATGGCGGCGACGCGCGGGTGCCGCGCCACGCGCCGGGCGATCTCCAGCAGTTCGTCCGGGATGACGGTCCCCGGGGGCTGGAAGCCGAGTGTGGCGGTTCGGGCGTGCAGTTCGACCTCGCGCTCGTCGCTAGCGTCGATGGCGCGGATGGTCAGGCCGGCGGGCGGGCGGTGCGGGGTCGGCGGCAGGGGGGTGCCGTCGAGGTGACGGAACAGCACATTCTCATAGTTGCGGACCACGAAGCCACGCTCCGCGAGGGCACGGGTGAGCGACAGGTCGGCGTACGGCGCGACCTCGAGCCGGGGCTCGATCGCGTGGGCCTCGTAGAAGGCGATCAACTCGTCCACCTGCTCGACCGTCACAGGCCCGGCGAAACCCATGCCCACCGCGGCGTTGCACCAGGCCCCGGGGGCGGCCCGGCACATCACCCCCGCGCCCCCGCCGAAGGGACGCGATTCATCCGCCACTTCGCGGAAGCCCGCGGCGAGCCGGGACTCCTCCGCGCGGGCCAGTTCGACGGGATCAAACAGGGCGGCGTTGATCGGGTTTGGCACGGGGCGAGGGTAGGGCCGCGCGCGGTTCAGGATTCCGGGCCCGGGGCTCGCCGAACGCGCCGCGGAGCGGCCCGGTGGAGCGGCCCGGTGGAGCGGTTCACCGGGCGGAATCCCGGCGCGGCGGACCCCGGAAGGGCCGGTTCGTGGGTATTCTCTAGGGCCCCGGTCCGCACGCCCACCGGTGGGCTGTTGACCCGTTCCCCCGCGCGTCGGCGCTGTCGATTCCTTCGGCTTCCCCAGCATCCTATGGCCCACCACAAGTCCAGCGATCCCAACGTTTTCATCCTCCCAGACCTGGGCGAGGGTGTTCACGAAGCCGAACTGATCTCATGGCGCGTGAAGCCCGGCGACACCGTCGAAGAGCACCAGGTGGTCGCCGAGATGGAGACCGACAAGGCCCTGGTCGAGGTGCCCAGCCCGCGCGCGGGTGTCATCGCCGAACTGAACGGGAAACCCGGGGACATCCTCAAGGTGGGGACCGTGGCGTGGACGTACGTGGGCGCGGG
>CAZDYM010000216.1:0-4995 GCA_964509325.1 uncultured Phycisphaeraceae bacterium | reverse complement strand
GCGCGGGCCGCCCCCCGCGCTGTTGCCTGGGCGCACCACGCCCCCGCCCTACGGCGTGCCCGCCGCCCCGCCGCCCTTCAACCACTCGCCGTGCGCCCACAGCGCATCAAAGATCACCGCGACCGCCTCCTGCTCCTCCCCGCTGAGCGAGGTGTTCACGAGCAGGATCACCCCGATCTCGTGGGCGGGGTCGGTCAACATCTCGGTGTGGACGCCGGGGTCGCTGCCGCCGTGCCCCACCCGCCGACCGTTGAACTTGGTCCGCCAGAACAGCCCCGAGTTCCCCGCCGCCGCCGGGAGGTTCTCCGGGCGGTTGGCGTCGGTGAACTGCATGCGCGTCATCTCCGCGGCGCTCTGGGCCCCGAGCACGCGCGCGCCGTCACGCTCCCCACCGTTCAGCAGCGCCACGAAGAACCTTGAAAGATCGGCGACCGACGTCCGCAGCCCGCCGTCGGGGTACGTCGTGCTCCCGTACCACGCGATCGGGATCACCAGCCCGTTCTGCGCCACGTACAGCCGGGAGTGATGCGCGGGATCGATCTCCGAAAGAAACCATCCCGTCCGGGTCATGCCGAGCGGACCGAACACCCGCTCGCGCGTGAGCACGTTGAGCGGCTTGCCCGCCGCTCGCTCCACGATGAAGCCCGCCAGCGCCGCGCCGATGTTGCAGTACTCGCGCCGCGCGCCCGGCTTCGCGTCCAGGAAGTTCTCGGGCGAGTACAGCCCGGCGCCGGGCGTGAAGTACCGCTCCAGAAACGCGCCCAGCGCCTCCGGCGCGTCGCCCCCGTAGTGATACGTTCCGAGGTACACCTCGCGCCGGTCCGTGATGCTCGACGTGTGCGTCGCCAGATGACGCAGCGTGATCTTCGCCTCCGGGTGCCGCGGGTTCACCACGCGGAACGGCAGGTGCCGGTTGATGTCCTCGTCGAGATCGAGTTTTCCCTCCTCCACCGCCTGCATCATCGCCACCCCGACCACCGTCTTGGCGATCGACCCCACGTTCATGATCGTCCCGGTCGTGAACGCCTCGCCCCGCTCGCGGTCCGCGAAGCCGAACCCGCCGGACCACGCCACCCGCCCCTCCACGATGATCGCGGCCCCAAGGCCCACGATCCCCGCCTGGTCCATCCGTTCCCGGATGGTCTGCTGCATCACCGACGCATCAACCCCGCGCGCCGCCGGGGGCCCGGCGTCGGGCCCCGACGCGCCGCCGGGCTGCCCCCCGGGCGCCGATGGCCCGCGAGAAAGAGCCGCCGCCACGCCCGCCAACAGCGCCGTCCTCGTCCGGGTGTTCATGCGAAAGACCCACTTCGAGCCGTCCGATCCGAGCCCGCGCCGGCCCACGCAGCCGGCCCGTGCCACGTCAAGACGCCCCATCCCACCGAACCCGGCACGCTCCCAGCGAACCAACCAACGCCAGCCCTCCGTCAAGCCCCGCGCATCCCCCCGTACCATCCTCCCCTTTCTTGAGAAGCCCTCCCTGCCCACCCGCCTGGCCACCATCCACGACGCCGCCCAACGCCTCCGCGAAGGCGGCGTCGTCGCGTTCCCGACCGAGACGGTGTACGGCCTCGGGGCCGACGCGCTCAGCCACCGCGCCGTCGACCGCGTCTTTACGCTCAAGGGCCGCCCCAGCACCAACCCGCTGATCGTCCACGCCAGCGACGAGGCCATGGCCCGCGCCGTCGTCAACGACTGGCCCGACAGCGCCGCCGCGTTGGCCCGCGCGTTCTGGCCCGGACCGCTGACCATCGTGCTGCCCAAGGCGCCGGGGGTTCCGCTGAACGTCACCGCCGCAGGGCCGAACGTCGCGGTTCGCTGCCCCGACCACCCCGTCGCGATCGCTCTCATCGAGGCCCTCGAACGCCCCATCGTCGGGCCCAGCGCCAACCTCTCCGGGCGTGTCAGCCCCACCACCGCCGCCCACGTCCGCGAGAGTTTCTCGCCCGACGACGTGATGATCCTCGACGGCGGCCCGTGCCGCGCCGGCATCGCGCGCACCGTCGGCTCGCGCGCGGGCGACGCCCCGCGCGTTCTGCGTCAGGGCGTGGTCACCCCCGACATGATCGCCGGCGTGATCGGCGCCCGGCCCGAGATCGCCCGGCACGCCGCCGACGTCGCGGGACCCGCCGCCCCGCTCGCCTCGCCGGGGATGCTCCGGTCGCACTACGCGCCCGAGTCCCGCGCGGTCCTTTTCAACGCCGCCCGCTGGCCCGCCGTGCTGGACTCCGCCCCGGCGGTCGTCGTCGTCACCCACGACCACACCCGCAACGCCCCGCCCCCGCACCGCGTCGTTCACCTGCCCGACGACGCCACCGGCTACGCCGCGCGCCTCTACGCCGCCCTCCGCGAGGCCGATTCCTTGAGGCCCGACCTCATCGCCATCGAACGCCCGGACGGCGTCGGCGGCGTGTGGGACGCGCTGCGCGATCGACTCGAACGGGCGACCGCCGAGTAGCACCCACGCCGAGAAGCACGGGGCCTCTCGACGCACAAGCCCACGACCCCGGACCGCGCGACGGGACCGCGCTCGGCTCTCCGCGGGGCTCATCAAGGCACCCGATCACGCTCGGGGTTTCGCCGTCGAGCGACGCGACACCATGCATCATCGCGGCGGCGCGGACGCCGGATTCGCCGACGGCGCGGCGGAGGGCGGGCCCGTCGGCGCAGCCATGACCGGAAGGGGCGCATCGTCCCGCGCCGTCATCGAATCGAGCATGGTCCCGATCAGCGCGCTGTGGGCCGCGTTGCCACCGCCCCCCGGGCCCCCCGCGCCGTTCTCGCCCCCGCCGATGAACACCCTCGGGGTGATGTTGATGTTCCGCTCCCCCACCACCTTCAGCAGTTCCAGCATCGCGGCGTTCCGCGGGCCGATCGCCGACGAGATCGCCGCGAACGCGCCCGCCTGCGCCTTGGCGCGGATCTCGATCGCCTGCGCCTCGCCCTGCGCCTCGATCAGCCTCTTCTGCTTGTTCTGCTCGGCGATCGTCACCTCGTACTTCGCCGTCGCCAGCCGCTTCTCCTCCTCGGCCTCCTGCGTCGTGCGGGTCAGCGCTTTCTTCTGCTCCGCGGTCCGCTGCTGCTCCTGCAGCGTGGTCTGCTCCTCCAGCGCGATCGCCCGGTTGGTCTGCGTTTCCAGCAGTTTGCCCAGGCTCTCCTGGTCGCCCACGTTCCCGATGCGGACCGCCTGGATGGTCAGCCCGTAACGCGTCATGTCCTTCCGCAGCGCCTCCAAAGCCAGCCGCTCCTGGTGCGAACGCTGCTGCACGTACTCCAACGCCTTGATCCCCTCCGCGGAGTTCCGGAAGATCGCCCGGACCGCCGAGTTCAGCACCCGCTGCAGCCCTTCCTTGTCGTCACGCACGGTGCTCACCACCAGCGGCGCGTTCTGCGGCTCGATGACGTACTCCACCCGCACGTCCACCGGGAACGTGAAGCCGTCGCTCGAACGCACGTTGATCTCCCGCTCCTCGGTCTCGGCCTCGGACCTGGCCCCGCCCGCCTGGCGCTGCTCGTTCCCGCGGTGCGCGGTGTACTGGACCACCTGCGCCGCGGTGGAGATCACCGTCACCTCGTACGCGTCGGTGTTGAGGTAGTACTGCTGCGGGTCGAGCTGCTGCCGCCACAGCCCGCGCTGCCCGCGTTCGACCAGCCTGGTCGCGGCCCCGCCCGCGCCCGCGCCCAACGCCGCGGCGTCACCCACGTTCGACTTCACCACCCCCACCGTCGCCGGAGCGATGTTCGTCACCTTCGCCGTCTTGACCTGGAACAGTTTCGGGTTCAGCCGGTATGTCCCCGGCGTCAGCACCGTCGCCTGAGGCCCGCGGAAACCGCCGCCATCACCCAAGAAGTGAACCGCGTCGATCATCTGCTCGACCGTTCCCTGCGCCCACTCCGGCGCGTAGATCTCCCCCGCCGGAAGCGGCTTGCCGTCCGACGCCGAGAGCAGCCCGATCTCGCCCGGCTGGATCCGCGTCACCGGGTGCGTCTCCACCTTGTAGATGAACGGCACATACCCCCAGTGCCACCCCGGCGACAGCACCTTCGCCTGCGGGCCCATCTCCCCCCGCGTCGCGATGATCTTGTCCGGCGGCAGGGCCCGTCCCAACGCCGTCTTCACCACCACGCCCAGTTCCGACTCGCCCACGTACACCACCGGCGTCGCCGCGACGCCCCCCAGAATCAGCAGGAACGCCAGCACCCCGACCGGCCGCTTCAACACGTCGGGCGCCTTCGCCGACGCCACCAGCAGCCCGACCGCGACCACCAGGCACACGACGAAAAGCACGAGTCCGAGCATGCGCGGGACCTCCATCGGCGACCGGATCGCGTCGCCCGGCGGAGGGTACCACGCCGTTCAAAGGGCCGCCGCGGCGATCATCGCGGCGAACCCGGGCGCGAATGTTCTGCCGCACTGTCCAAGACGGGTCGGGCGAACAAGGATGCTCGCGCCGTGATGCGCGGGGTCCGAGACACGCCGGATGCCGTGCGGTGGACCACCGACTCCCGCGTCAAGCGCACGCACGGCGGGCCGAACCCCTTCTCCCGCTCTCCTCTCCTATCCCTCTTCCCCGTCGCCCTGCCTCCCCGCCGCCCGGTGTGATGCCGCAGGTTAGCACGGGGCCACCTGATCTTCCCTCACCGCTTCCCGAACGCCATCGTGAACACGCGCGGGTCGCGCAGGCCCAGCGCCACCCACGCCAGCACGCCGAGGACGACGGGAAAGACGAACGCATCGGCGATGCGCACGTGCGTGGCGGTCGCCCCGCCCAGGTACGCGGTGAGCAGAATCGTCCCGATGAAAGCCACCCGGGGAATCAGGAACAGCACAGCAATGACGACCTCGACATAGCCGACGGGCCTGATGCTCTCGATCGTCCACCCGAGCCTGCCCATGATCTCGGCCTTGTCGGGGAAGTCGATGAACAGCTTGCCCGCCGCGCTGAACAGGAGGAACGCGGCGAGCAGGGCGGAGAGGACCCAGCCGGCGACCTT
>CAZDYM010000215.1:0-4995 GCA_964509325.1 uncultured Phycisphaeraceae bacterium | reverse complement strand
GGGGCGGCACCATCGCCCGTCGCCGCGGGCATCGCCGGCGCCGCCGCGCGGGCCGGCGGGGCCATCGGGGGCTGGGACATCTGCGGCCTCAGCCGCATCTTGAAGATGTACTCCGCCACGCGGTCGCGCACCTTGCCCTGCATCTCCTTGTACAGGCGCGAGCCCTCGCGCTTGAACTCGATCCGCGGGTCCTGCTGGCTGAAGGCGCGGAACCCGATGGCGTCGCGGGTCTGGTCCATGGCGTACAGGTGGTCCTTCCACGCGTTGTCCAGCACCTCCAGCAGCACGAACCGCTCGAACTGCAGCAGCTCGGCGCGGAGGAACCCCTCCACGCGCGAGCGGACGGCGTTGTCCCGCTCCTCGCCCTTGAGCCGCTTCATCCACAGCGGGAACGTCGCGTTGTACCGGTCGCGGAGCAGGGCCTCGAGGGCGTCGTCGTCCTTGACGGCGATCGCCTCCTGCACGGCCTTCTCCATGCGGTCGGACTCAACGAACGTCTTGTACGCCGCCAGCAGTTCCTCACGGACCTTGTTCGGCGGGGTGGACTTCACGCGGTCGGGCGTCCAGTCGCTCAGGCCCACGCGCTTGCTCGCCCACTCGGCCAGGAACGCCATCGCCTGGGCCGGGTTCTGGCGGGCCATCATCATGGCCATGTCCATGGTGAACTCGACGGCGTACTCCTTCTCCCGCTTCTCGTAGTTCTCCCGCACCTTGGCGAGGATCATCTCCGTCACCTGGTCCGGGTGCTCCTTGGCGGCGATTTCCTCCGGGGTGAAGGAAAGGTCGAGCGTGTCCTTCAGCCACCGGGCCAGTTCCGCCGCTCCGTAGTTCTTCTGCAGGTACCTGCTCAGACCGGAGAGGTCCGCGGCGTCGATCCGCTGCTCGGCGGCGTACTCCAGCCGGTCCCGCACGCGCTTGACCGGCTCCTTGTCGATCTCGCTGGGGGTGATGGTCAGGCCGAAGCGTCGCTCGGCCCAGTCGGAGAGGCCCTTGGAATCGCGCTCGACGGCGCGGGAGCGGTCCTCCTCGTCGTCGGAGGGGTCCTGGATGTACTCCCCGACGGTGACGCTGATCTCGTGGCGCGCTTCGTCGAGGGCCTCCTTGCGGAGGAACTTCTCCATCTCGTCCTCGTCGCGGCCCTTGAGCCGCTCGGGGTTGATGGAGGCGCCCAGCTGGTCCGAGGCGTACAGCGCGATCGATTCGGCGCGGTAGTCCTTGTCGAGGTAGCGGGCCACCGCGGACTCCGCCGAGTCGCGGATGTACTCGAAGATCATGTCCTTGAGCCCGCGCCCTTCGAGCACGCGCTGGCGCGTGGCGTAGAAGTCGCGGCGCTGGTGCTCGGCCACCTCGTCGTACTCGAGGATGTTCTTGCGGATCTGGAAGTTGCGTTCCTCGACCTTCCGCTGGGCGCGGACGATGCTCTTGCTGAGCATCGGGTGCTCGATGGCGTCGCCCTCCTTCATGCCCAGGCGGGAGAGGATCTTCATGGTGGTCTCGCCCGCGAACATCTTCATCAGGTCGTCTTCGAGGCTGACGAAGAACCGCGAGGAGCCCTGGTCACCCTGGCGACCGGAGCGACCTCGGAGCTGGTTGTCGATGCGCCGGCTCTCGTGCCGTTCGGTCCCGATGACGTGCAGGCCCCCCAGCTGCTCGGTGTTCGCCGCCCAGCCGATGCGGTGGATGCGGAAGCGGCCGAACTCATCGAGGGCGCGCCGGCACTCGTCGGCCTTCATGTTCGGCACCCGCTTGGGGTCGACGAACGTGTACGTCTGCGCCCAGTGGCGCAGCAGCGCCAGCTCCAGCTCGGCGAAGGGCATCTTCTCGACTTCGTGCTTGGGCAGGCCGAGCTCCTTGGCGCCGATCTTCCTGAAGATCAGCTCCCGCACCTGCTCGTCGGTGGCGTCGACGGTGAGCTCGCGCGGCGCGATCCCGCGGCGCAGCCAGTGGTCCAGCAGCTGCTCGCGGGTGACGGGCTGCATCTTGATGTCGGTCCCGCGGCCGGCCATGTTGGTGGCGATCATGACCGCGCCCAGGGCGCCGGCGTTCTCAACGATGTGCGCCTCGCGCTCGTGCTGCTTGGCGTTCAGCACCTCGTGCTTGATCCCGTGCTTGCTGGTGAGCATCCGGGACAGCATCTCGCTCTTCTCGACGCTGGTGGTGCCCACCAGCACGGGGCGGCCCATGTCGTGGAAGTTCTTGATCTCGTCGACGATGGCCTCCCACTTGTCCTTGGGGGTGAGGTAGACCACGTCGTCGAAGTCGCGCCGGATGACCTGCACGTTGGTGGGGATGGTCACCACGTCGAGCTTGTAGATGTCGTTGAACTCCTGCGCCTCGGTGTCCGCCGTGCCCGTCATGCCGGCCAGGCGCTTGTACATCTTGAAGAAGTTCTGGATGGTGACGCTGGCGACGGTCTGCGTCTCCTGGCGGACCCTGAGGCCCTCCTTCGCCTGGCACGCCTGGTGCAGCCCGTCGGACCACTGACGCCCCACCATCGGGCGGCCCGTGTTCACGTCGACGATCACGATGTCCGGCTCCATCCGCCCGGTCTGCGGGTCCTGGGTGGGCATGACCACGTAGTCCACGTCGCGTTCGTACACCGCGTGGGCCCGCACCGCCTGGCTCAGCAGGTGGGGCAGGTCGATGTTGTCACCCACGTAGAACGAGCCCAGCCCCGCCACCTTCTGCGCCTCGGCCACGCCGTGGTGCGTCACGTGGACCTGCTTGCGTTCCTTCTCGACCTCGAAGTACCGCGTGAACTTGTCGCGCTCGGCCTCCAGCCGCGGGAGCTCGGCGTTGAGCTCCTGCAGCCGCTTGTTCAGCAGCGGCACCTGCGCCTTGTCCCGCGCGTTGCGGATGTCGCCCTCGGTCCCCTTGATCATCCGCTTGGTCTTCTCCACCAGTTCGTCGGCGTCGGCCCAGGGCTTGTGCATCTTCACCAGGTGGATGGCCAACTGGTTCGCCAGCTCGTACCTGGGCGAGTCCTCGTGCGCCGGACCGCTGATAATCAGCGGCGTGCGGGCCTCGTCGATCAGGATCGAGTCCACCTCGTCCACGATCGCGTACTCACGCACCCGCTGCACCTGCTGGTCCACCGAGCGCTTCATGTTGTCGCGGAGGAAGTCGAAGCCGAACTCGGCGGTCGTGCCGTACACCACGTCGCAGGCGTACATGAGCCGCTTCTCGTCCTCGTCCTGCATGTGCATGGGGTGGATGGCCCCGACCGTCAGACCCAGGCCCCGGAAGAAGGGGTACGTCCAGTCGCGGTCGCGCTGCACCAGGTAATCGTTGACGGTGACGACGTGGACCTTCCACCCTTCCAACACCGCCATGTAGCACGCCAGCGGGCCGACGATCGTCTTGCCCTCGCCGGTCTTCATCTCGGCGATCTTGCCCCCGAACAGCACCATGCCGCCGATGAGCTGCACATCGAACGGGCGGGCCCGGAACGGCGGGCGGCTCTGCGGGAACAGCTCGCGCGCGGCCTCGTACAGCTCGACGGGGATGTCGCCGTAGACCCACCCGGGCTGCGGGTCGGTGTTGCCCAGGAACGCGCCCTCGGGCGGCATGATCGGCAGGGCGTCGAGGGCCGCCTTGGTCTGGTCGTACAGGGCCCGCATCGGGGGCGAGAGCCGGTCCACCGGGAAACGCTCGGCGTGCCGGGGATTGAACATGTTCCGCAGACCGATGTTGCGGTCCATCGCCTCGCGGGCCACCGCGAAGGCCTCGGGCAGCACCCTGGTCGGGTCCTCGCCTTTCTTGAGGCGTTCCTTGAACTGGGCGGTCTTGGCGCGGATCTGCTCGTCGGTCAGCTTGCGGGCCTGCGGCTCGAGGGCGTTGATCTCCTCGACGCGCTGCAGGTACCGGCGCACGACGCGCTCGTTGCGCGTGCCGAAAACCTTGTTGATGATCGGACCGACAAGCGGGATGTCACTGGTAGGCATGGGAGAATCCGGGGAACGCCCGGAGCAGGGCCGGGGCGTCGGACAGTGGGGAGGCGAGCCGGAGGCGACGGTGCGGCGGCACGGCCCGCCCGCGCGGGGTTCGCAACGGAATCACCCGGCGCGCGGGGCACGCACAACCACGATGAGCGAAGGAATCAGCCCACGCCGCCGGTCCGTGAAGCGGACCACGCGCGGGCGACAGCGGCAACACTCAAGCCCGCGGCGGGGGCAGCCCCAGCATCCCGGACCTCACCATCATTCCGGGCGCGCTCGCGCCGGAGACCGCCTCGACCACATGACCTCGGCGGCAGACGAGCGATATGGGCGGGGACGTGGCGCTCAGAACGCCACCCGAACCCAGCGCGGCCGCGACCGCCTGGACCGATCGCCAGGTGTCGCGCTGCGCCACCCCGCCCCTGGGCGTCGGGTTCGGACGCTCCCGCTGAATGTGGACCAGCCGCGCCTCGCGGAGGGACGCTTCCAGGATCGCCGCCGACATCGGCGACGACACCGTCGCCGCGCTCGGCAGGACCGCCAGCATCAGAAGCACGGCGATCACCGTCGCGGTCGAGCCCGACCACGGGCGAGAGCGTTCGGAAAAAGAAAGGGTATCACAACCCATCGTGCGTGGAACCAAGTATCGACGCCCCGGCCCCGTCGGGCAACCGGCTTCCCGCGAATCGACCCTTGGTTCTTCGCGCGCCGGCTCGGACCGGACCGACCAACCGCGCCGAATTGTTCGTTGTTTTGGAGACTCGCGGTCAATCCTGTCGCGCCGAGTTGCCGTAGCAGGGGTGCGGTTGGATACTCCGATGGTGAGCACCCCGGTCAAAAACCGATCAAGGGCCGCGTCGCCCTCCGAGGCCGGACGGTTGCTCGCCGCCGGCGGCCTGGTGGTGACACCGACCGAGACGGTCTTCGGCATCGCGGGCGACGCCAGCCGCCCCGGGGTGGTGGAGCGGGTCTGGTCGCTGATGAGCGGGCCGACGGGAAGCGGGAAGGCTCGGCCGGCGCTGGCGTGGCACGCGGCCGCGGCGTCGCGGGTGCGCGG
>CAZDYM010000214.1:4742-4997 GCA_964509325.1 uncultured Phycisphaeraceae bacterium | reverse complement strand
CGGCCGGGCCGCTTCGCCCGCCGCACGCCGGAGCCGACGCAGTCCCCGCGGACGGCGGCGGCGCACCGAACTCGGCGGAACCGGCACGGCGCTGCACGCGGGGATGAACACTCGATGAGAAGGGGGCGGAGCCCCAGCGGCTTCGCTTCATGGTGGTCTCTCCGTGACCGTGTGCGAAGATGTGCGGCCCCGCCCGAACGAGAACAGCGGGCACGGGGCCGAGCGGACACGCGGGCCAATCCGTAACCCGCGTCG
>CAZDYM010000214.1:0-4670 GCA_964509325.1 uncultured Phycisphaeraceae bacterium | reverse complement strand
CGTTCCCGCCGAGGCCCGCGGCCCCTCGCCGCCTCTCGCGCTCCGCCGCTCGACCACTCGCCCCAGAGCCCACCCCCGCATGGCCCGCACACCCTCCACGATGATCGACCTGGGCACGCCCGCGCCCGACTTCTCCCTGACGGACACGCTGAGCGGGAAGCGGGTCTCGCTCCGGGACTTTGACGGTTCGGCGGCCCTGCTGGTGATGTTCATCTGCAATCACTGCCCGTACGTGAAGCACGTGCGGGATGAACTGGCAAGGCTGGGTCGGGACTACGGGCCGGGAGGGGCCGCTTCGCGCGGCGCGCGCGTGGGGATCGTCGCGATCTCGAGCAACGACCCCGAGGCGTACCCCGACGATTCACCCGCGAACATGGCGCGCGAAGCCCGTGACGCCGGGTACACCTTCCCGTACCTCTTCGACGCGGACCAAAGCGTGGCGAAGGCGTACCGCGCGGCGTGCACGCCGGATTTCTTCGTGTTCGATGGGTCGAAGCGTTTGGTGTACCGCGGACAGCTCGACGAGAGCCGTCCGGCCCGGGGCGACCTGGCGGGCACGACCCCCCCGCCGGTGACGGGGCGGGACGTCCGAGCGGCCCTGGACGCCGTGCTGGCGGGACGGGCCGTGAACCCAGACCAGCGGCCGAGCCTGGGGTGCAACATCAAGTGGCGCGCGGGGAACGAGCCCGCGTACGCGCGGTGAGGCCCCGCGGAGTCGCGGCCGGACGCACGGCGAAACGACGTTCAACAGCGGATGAACAGACCCCTCCCTCTGGGCCGGGGTTCTGGCGCGACGCTCACTTGGCCAACTCGGCCATGGCCTTCAGCGCGTCGGTGTACGCCGCACCCTCTTCGCCCTTCATCGCGGCGTCGCTGGAGTCGTACAAGGCGTCGGGGATGGCGTCGCCCCGCGCGTCGAAGGTGGACGCCGAGAGCGCGAACACGCCGGCGGCGATGATCTTCCGCTCGAGGGCGGACTTGGCGCCGGCGCCCGCGGCGGCGAGGTCCTTCGCGGCGGCGGCGGCCTTGTCCCCCGAGTACGCCGCCTTGTTGAGCCCGTCCGGCGAATCCGCCCCGAAGTGCTTCTTGGCGATCTCGACACCCTTGGTGTAGATCGCGATCAGCTCGGCGTCGCCGCCGTGCTTGGCCGCTTCGAGCGCCGCCGCCTGGCCCACCGCCCACAGCTTGGCGTCGGCCATCGTCTTGGGCTCTTCCTCCCAGTGCGTCTTGTAGCCCTTGCTGGTGTCGAACGCGTAGTAGTTGTAACTGCTCATCTCGAACGAAAGCGCGGGGTGCCCGGCGTCGAGCAGCTTCTTGTCGATGTTCAGGTGGCAGTTGATGCACATCTGCGCCCGCAGCGCGTAGTTCGTCGTGTCGAACAGGCCGAACTCGTTCATGATCTGCTCGGCGCTCTTGCTCTTGCGCTGACCGGCCGTCCAGCCCGCCGCCTCGTGGGGCGAGAGGTACTTCTCGCCCGGGCCGTGGCACGACTCGCAGGAGTTGCCCTCCTCGATCGACCACTTGTCGCCGCGCTTCTCCGAGGGGGCGTTCACCGCGTGGCAGGACAGGCACTCGTCGCTCTTGGCGGCGTCGGCGATGCCCATCTTCTCGGCGATCTTCTTGCTCTCGTCGTTCGACAGCATCTCGAACGAAAGCCGGTGGGGGTCGTCGCTCTCCCAGATGTCGAACTGGTCCCCCTCTTTGTTGGATCCGCCCTTCTTCTTGCCCTCCGAGTGGCACGCGACGCAGGACGCATTGCCCATGAACTTGAACGAGCCGGGCATCCACGTGCCGACCTTGCCGCCCACGGCGGCCGGTCCGCCCGCGGACGAGAGCGACGCGAGCCCGAACGCCCCCGCCGTGGTCCCGGCAAGCACGACAAGGGCCTTGAGGCTGACGCGGCCGGAGGAACGAACTGGGCTCGTGGGGTGGTCTGACATGGGTCTCTCTTCGGGAAGGGTCTGGCGAATCGCGGCGAGTCGGAGCCAAGTGGAACCCGGCTCGGCGCGGGTGTCAACATCGGACTGTGTGCCACGTGTCCCGCAATGACCGCGGCTCGGGCGCGGGCACGTCGCGAAGGTCAGAGCGATTGAGTCTAAGTCTCAGACAAGCCGGTTGGTCACCGCTCACCCGGAAAGGTACATTGCATCCCGGCTCATCGCTGCGGCACTCCCGCGTCTCGGTGTCCCCGTCGCGGCGGGGCCGAACCCGCGGCACCAGTCGCCGCTCCCTCGCGCAAGAGAAGGATCCCCATGGGCAGAGACAACCCCGTCGCCGTCTTTGAAGGCGACGCCATGAGCGCCGAGGAACTGAAAAAGATCGACATCTTCGCGGATGTTAAGGAGGACCGGATCAAGCAGTTCCCGGGCACCGTCCGACGCCGCGAGTTCGAACCGGGCGAGATCGTCTGTCTGCAGGGCGAGGGCGGGACCACGGCGTTCTACATCCTGGAGGGTGAAGCCAAGATCTTCATCAAGCGGGCCCGCGACACCGCCGCCGGCGCGGGAAGGGGTTTGATCGCGTGGATCGGGAGTCTGTTCGGGCAACGGCGCGTGAGCGGGCCGCCCTCACACCCGGACAGGAAAGTCGTCACGATCGACGCCGACGTGGACCTGGAATACGGGTCGCTCGCGGCCCAGATCGGCCCGGGGAACATCTTCGGCGAGATGTCGTGCCTCAACCTCGCGCCGCGCTCGGCGACCGTGATCGCCGAAACGCGCTGCGTGATGCTCGAAATCCTCCGCAACATGTACGGGGAGCTCGAAAAGGGCAAGACCTTCAAGGAACGCCAGGACAAACTCTACAAGGACAGGGTGCTCAGCAACCACCTGCGCTCCAGCCCCCTCCTCGACGGCGTCCCGGAAGAGACCCTCCTTCGGCTGAAAGAGGTCGCGGAGCTGATCTCGTTCGACCCGGGGAAGGTCATCTTCGCGGAAGGCGACAAGCCCGACGGCATGTTCCTTGTCCGGCGCGGCCAGGTGAGGATCAGCAAGAAGTTCCCGGGCGGGGAGCGCGGCCTGGCGTACCTGACCAAGGGCGACGTCTTCGGCGAGATCGGCATGATCCGCGGCACCCCCCGCACCGCCACGGCCACCGCCGCGGACCACCCGGTCATCGAGGGCGCGGGGCGCACGCGGCGCTCGGCCAAGGTCGAGATGGTCAAGATCAAGACCGAGGACTTCGAGCGCGTCCTGGCGGGGTTCCCGGAGGTCAAGGCGCGGCTGGTGAAGATCGCCGCCGAGCGCGAGACCGAGCAGGTCGAGAGCAAGATCCGCCTGACGCCCTCGGTCTACTCGCAGGAGATCGAGAACCTCGGCCTCCTGCAGGGCCAGAACCTCATGCTGATCGATCTCGAGAAATGCACCCGCTGCGACCAGTGCGCCAAGGCGTGCAGCGAGGCGCACGAGGACGGGCTCTCACGCCTGATCCGCGAGGGCCCGCGGTTCGACAAGTACCTGGTGCCGAGTTCCTGCCGCATGTGCATGGACCCGGTGTGCATGATCGGCTGCCCGGTCGCCAGCATCCGCAAGGCCAAGGACCTGAACATCGTCATCGAGGACTGGTGCATCGCCTGCGGCGTGTGCGCCAAGCAGTGCCCGTACAACTCCATCCAGGTCCGACCCCTCACGGAGTTCGCCACCCACGCCCACGGCGCCGAGAAGTTCGGCGATTCCGGCGAGGTCACCGAGGTCACGGACCGCGCCGTCGTCTGCGACCAGTGCTCCAGCCTGCCCACCGGGCCCGCCTGCGTCTACGCATGCCCGCACGACGCGGCCCTGCGCGTCAACGGCATGGAGTTCCTGGCGGCCCGCACGAAAACCGGCTCGGGACGCGGGCACTTCGATGACGAGGGCCCGGGCGTCAACTTCACCTGATCGCCCACGCGGCGCCCGTCGCCGACCGGTGCCGAGTTCGATCCCGATCCGCGAAACATCCGCCAACGTCCGAATCCCCCAGCCCCCGCCCCCCCCGCCCCCGCTCCCCCAGCCCCGCCCCCCCAGCCCCCCACTGCCACTCCCCCACATGCTGCTCAATCGAAAACAAACCGGCTGGGTGTGGACCTCGCTCATCCTCGCGCTGGTGGCGTTCGCCGCCTATTGGCTCGACCCCCAGGCCGCCGACCGCGGGCACAAAGGGTCCAATCTGGTGGGGCTGGTTCTGGGCATCGTGGCGCTGCTGATCTTTGTTTTCTGCGCGCTGCTCAGCCTGAAGCGGAAGGTCCCGCATTGGAGGATCGGGCGCGCCCAGGTGTGGCTGCAGGCCCACGTCTGGTTCGGGCTGCTCGCGGTCTGGTTGGTGGCGTTGCACAGCGGGTTTGGGCTCGGCGGCCCGGTGACCACGGTCATCTGGCTTCTGACCGGCCTCGTGACGGTCTCGGCCCTGGTGGGGCTAGGGCTGCAGCAAGTCACGCCGCGGCTGCTTTTGCACTCGGTAAACGGGGAAACCATTGCGCAGCAACTGTCGCGGCTCTTGGCTTCGGTGCCGACGTCGAGGCTGGCGCTGCCGCCGGGGCCCGACCCGGCCAAGCCCGCCCCGTGGCCCAAGCCGCCCAAAGCCTTCGAATACACCTGGGAAGGCTCGCTGCAGGAGATGGCGTTCTCCACCGTGGTGTACTATGCGGGCACGGACGGATCGCTCGAAAAGCCGGCGCCGGCGTGGGTGCCGGACGC
>CAZDYM010000213.1:270-5000 GCA_964509325.1 uncultured Phycisphaeraceae bacterium | reverse complement strand
GGGCACGGGGCGCACGGAGGGGGCTTGGAGTATTTCTCCGTGATCTCCGTGGCCTCGGGGGGGGGCCGATGCGGGGGGGGCCGACGCCGGGCACCGACGCCCGCACGCCGAGCACGGGGGACTCGGCGGAGGGCTCCGCCGAGTCCACCAACGAACTTCTGAAGGCCAAACGCCGCGTGCGCGAGCGGTACGGCGATCAGGGGTAGGGCCACTCGGGGGGGGGCGTTCGGGCGGGAGCGCGGTCGAGCCGATAGGATTGGTCATGAACCGGAACATGATGGCCGCGGTGGTGGTGGGGATGTCGGGGACGCTGCTGGTGGCGGCGAGGGTCGAGGCGCAGAATGCGCTGGGTTCGGGCAACGCGTTGGACGCGAACCTGCAGGTGGGCAACCGGCGCAACCTTCCGGGGCGGGACATCAAGAAGGAACTGGCGTTCCGCAACGCCATCGTGACCGGCAACGCCGGCGCGGGCCTGTCGTTCCGGGGCGACATCGGCTACCGCGCCGCGGACGACTTCCGGTCCACGACCGGCACGGACCAGTTCTACGACTTCCGACGCGACACCGACTATTCCGGCCTGGCCACGCTGAACATCCGGGGCATCTCCTCGGTGCAGGACCAGTTCAACTTCGCCACCGGCGGGCAGACCCGCTCGGGCTTCGGCGGCGACCTGATCGTGCAGCGCGGGACCACCGGGGCCTCGGCCGGGACGCTCGCCTCCAACGACCTGGCCAATCGCAACCGCATCGACCCGATCACGCGCCTGGGCTCGGGCTCGCTCCGCTCCACCAGCAGCAGCCTGCTGCGCGAAACCGGGCGCCCAACCGTGCTGGCGTACGAGACGCGCCCGGAGAGCAACGCCGAAGAGGACCAGAAGTTCCTCATCGCCTCGCCGCTGCAGGGCGTGCGGTCGATCCCGCAGCGCAACGCGATCTTCGGGTTCACGCCCAAGCCGGTCACGGGGTTCCAGACGCCCGAGCAGCTCGCCGCGCAGGAGAACAAGGCCCTGACCGAGGCGGCGTCGGAGAAGCCGGCGTCGGCGACGCCGGAGTTCGTCTCCCCGTTCGATTCATTCCGCAGGCAGCTGGCCACCCGAGTCGACGGCCAGGTGAACCCGAACCCGCTGGACACGAGCGTCTCCGGCCTGAGCAAGCCGACCGAGCTCACGCCCGAGCAGCGCGAGAAGGCGGGGCTGCCCGGGGCCGAGACGCTCAAGCCCGACCAGACCGCCGACGCCAAGCCTGACCCGGAATCGTTCGAAGGGAGAATGGAGCGTCTGCGCGAGGTGCTGTCGGGCAAGGACGCGTTGGCGGACGCGGAATCGCAGCGGCCCTCCCCGCCGCTGATCCCGGGCGTGGAGCCCGAGCCCGCCGAGGGCGGGGCGGCCGCCGAAGGCGGCGTTGAGGGCGGGGGCGCGCGGAAAGCGGTGGACCCCGAGTCGATGGTCCCGGGCTCGAAGGCCGAGCGGGATGCACGCATCCGCAAGGCGATCGAGGACGCCAAGCGCCTTGTCGGCGAGCCGCAAATGATCGCGAGCCTGAAGCCGACCGCGAGCAACGACGAACTGTTCCTCGGGCACATGACCAAGGGCGAGCAGTTCCTGGCCGAGGGGCGGTGGTTCGACGCCGAAGAGCGCTTCGCGCTGGCGCTGTCGCTCCGCGAGGGCGATCCCATGGCGGCGGCGGGTCGGCTGCACTCCCAGATCGCCGCGGGCATGTACATCTCCGCGGCGCTCAATCTGCGGAACCTGCTGCGGGCCTACCCGGAACTCATCGCCGCCAAGTACGATCAGCGGCTGCTCCCGAGGGGCCAGCGGCTCGAGACGGTGCGGGCCCAGTTGCGGGCGCGTTCGACGCGGGACACCCTGCTGGCCCGCGACGCCGGGCTGCTGCTCACCTACCTTGGGTGGCAGACCGGATCGGCACAGGACATCAACGACGGCCTCGCGATCATCGACCGCGTGAACGACAAGATGGGGATCGACCCGGACCCGCTGGATGCCGCGCTGAGGGCGGCGTGGGTCAAGTAGCGGGCCGCCGCGCGGGACTACCATCCCCCGTGCAGCACTGGCAGCCCACGCTCCCCGAGGCTTATCTCAAGGCGAGCCCCGACCAACTGGCGGAGAAGATCAGCGCGCGCCGCCGCGAACTGGGCGACCGCCTCGTGATCCTCGGGCACCACTACCAGACGGACGAAGTGATCCGGCACGCGGATTTCACGGGCGATTCGCTCAAACTCTCGCAGCTGGCCGCGGAACGCGTCAGGTCGCAGGGAGCGAAGTACGTTGTCTTCTGCGGCGTCCACTTCATGGCCGAGTCCGCCGACCTGCTCGCGCCGGAGGGCACCAGCGTGATCCTGCCGGACCTTTCCGCGGGCTGCTCCATGGCCGATATGGCGCAGTACGACGACGCGCTGCAGGCCTGGGACGCCATCCACGCGGCGCTGAAAGACGAGGGCTTCAAGGGCCGCGTGATCCCCGTGACGTACATCAACTCGTCCGCGGCGATCAAGGCGTTCGTGGGAAAGAACGGCGGCATCTGCTGCACATCCTCGAACGCCGCCGAGGTGTTCACCTGGGCGATGGCGGGCGGGACCGAGCCGAGGAAAGCGGGCGGTCGAGCGAAGGCCGAGAGGATCAAGGTGCTCTTCCTGCCCGACCAGCACCTGGGCCGCAACACGGCGGTGAAGCACGGCCTCAACGCCCAACGCGACACCACGCTTTACGATCCCCGCCTGGCCCGGCGCGGCGAAGCGCTGGGCGGCTCGACGCCGGAGGCGCTGGCACGCTCCAGCGTGATCCTGTGGGCCGGGCACTGCTCGGTCCACAAACTGTTCCGCCCGGAGCACTGCCTCCAGGTGAGGGAGCGAGCCCCCGAGGCGACGATCCTGGTGCACCCCGAGTGCTGCAAGGAAGTGGTCGACCTCGCGGACATGAACGGGTCCACCGAGTTCATCATCCGCACGATCAACCAAGCGCCCGCCGGTTCCACCTGGTACGTCGGCACGGAAGTCCACCTCGTCAACCGGCTCGCCCGGTCGGCGGCGGCGCGGGGCGTCTTCGTCCACATCCTCTCGGATTGCCAGTGCCTCTGCACCACCATGTACCGCATCGACCCGCCGCACCTCGCGTGGGCCCTGGACAACCTCGCGCAGGGCAAGGTGGTGAACCGCGTGACCGTGCACGATGACGCCCGCGCCCCGGCGCTGGAGGCGCTGAACCGCATGCTGCGCCTCTCCAACCGCCCGGCGGAAGAGGCGGCTTGACGGACTGACAGGGTGCGGCTTTCACGGGCCACGGCTGTGGTTTCCGCGGCAAAGTCCCCCTCTTCTCTCACGGTTGCCGAAGCCGGTGGCACGACGCTGGCGAAGCGCGCGGAGTCGTGGCAGGGCTCGCGAACGTTCTCCTACTCCCGACTCCCGACTCCCGACTCCCCAATCCCCACTCCCCACTCCCGACTCCCGCGTCTAGTACACAAAGTGCTTGATGTGCTCGCCCTTGACGCCGATGTCGGTCATCGCTTCGATGCCGATGTCCAGGTGCGTGTCGGTCCACTTCTGCGTCACCATCGCGTCCATCTGCTCGGTCTTCACGCCCTCGGGGGTGTGCGGCGTGTCGCTGACCAGCAGCAGGGCGCCCCGCGCGATCTGGTTGGCGTGGCCCACGATGAAAATCGTCGCTGTCTCCATGTCGATGGCGATGCACGTCAGTTCCTTCAGGTGCTCCAGGAACTTCTGGTCGTGCTCCCACACGCGCCGATTCGTCGTGTACACCACCCCGGTCCGGTACTCGTGCTGCCGCGCGACGATCTTCTCCGACACGAACTTGTGCAGTTTGAACGACGGCAGCGCCGGCACCTCCTCGGGCAGGTAGTCCATGCTCGTGCCCTCGCCCCGGATCGCCGCGATGGGCAGGATGAAGTGGCCGATCTCGGTGCTCCGCTTCAGCCCCCCGCACTTGCCCAGGAACAGCACCCCTTTGGGGTGGACCACCGACAGCAGGTCCATGATCGTCGCGGCGTTGGGCGAGCCAATCCCGAAGTTGATGATCGTCAGCCCCTGGCTGTTGGTCGCGGCCTGCATGGGCCGGTTCTCGCCCTGGATGTCGCACTTGAAGCGCCGCGCGAACTGCTCCACGTAGTAACGGAAGTTGGTGAGCAGGATGTACGGGCCCACCTTGTCGACAGCCATCCCGGTGTACCGCGGGAGCCAGTTCCGCGCGATCTCCTCTTTGGTCTGCATCCGCGCAGTGTACCGGCGCGCCGGGGGCCGACGCGCACGCGGACTTGTGGACTTTCCGAGAGCCCTTTAGGATCGGCCCCGTCCGATGGGCACCACCCGCATGAAGCCGAACCGTCCCGCCGTGCGCCGAAAGCAGGCCGTCCCGCTGCTGCTGGGCGCGGCGGCGCTGGCGGGGGCCGCCGGCGAACCCCGCGCAATCGCCGCCGTCCAGAGCGCCGCGCTCATTGCCGGCGCTCAGGCCGCCCCGTCGGACGCCCTCAGCGGCCGCGACTTCGGCGGGATCGACCTCCCGGCCACGCCGCAGCGCATGAACCTCTCGTTCGCCGCGATGCGCGGCTGGTCATGGCGCGAGGGCCCCGCCGGGTGCAGCCGCCTGTTCTTCGAGAAGGACGTCCGCGTCAGCATCGGCCCTTACCGCTTCGTCGCGGACCGCGCCTCGGTCTGGCTCGAACCCGTTCTCATCGGCGAGGTCGAGGTCGAGCAGCGCGCGC
>CAZDYM010000213.1:0-260 GCA_964509325.1 uncultured Phycisphaeraceae bacterium | reverse complement strand
TACCTCGAGAATGCCCGCGACCCCTCCGGCCCCGGCGAGCTGCTGCGCGACGGGACCCCTTCCCCCTCCGGCCCGTGGCTCAGCCAGAGCGCCGCCCGCCTGCTCGTCACCGCCGTCGTCATCACCGACCCGGGGACCCCGACCTCGGTCGCGGTCGATCTCCCGATGCGCGACGGGCGTCCCGCGGCGTCGTTCGTGAGCGAGGGCGAAGCCCGCCTCGCGCGCTACCTGGCGGACGTCTCGGCACGTGCCGCGGCCCG
>CAZDYM010000212.1:1971-5063 GCA_964509325.1 uncultured Phycisphaeraceae bacterium | reverse complement strand
CCAGTTCAAGGTCGGCGTCCCCGCGCCCGGGGCGGCGGGGCTGCTCGGGCTCGGCTCCGTCGCGTTGCTGCGTCGGCGGCGCTGATTGTTCCGTGATGGCTGGCTTTGCCCGGCTTGGAACGCCGCGGTGTTGGCAGCCCCGCCGTCGCGGGGGGCCACGGGTTGTTCGCGTTGCTTCGAGACCCGTGGGACCGCGGTACGCGGGGCCGCCGGGAGCGCTCACTTCGTCAGGGCCTTGACGGCGGCGATGACGTCGTCGGGGCTGGCCCGCTTCGCGTAGTCCGGATCGAAGTGGACGTACCGCACCGTGCCGGTGGTATCGATGAGGTAGGTGGCGGGCACGGGGAGTTGCCAGCGGCCGTTCGCGTTCTGCTGCGCGAGGTCGATGCCGTAGCCCTGGTACTTCTCACGGGTCTTGTCGTCGATGTCGAAGAGGGTCTTGAAGGCGCGGCAGGCGGCGCCGGTCGCGTCGGCGAGCAGGCGGAGTTCGAGTTGGTGTTTCTCACGCGTCCGGAGGGCGAGGGACGGTTTCTCCATCGCGACCGCGACCAGCGTCGCGCCGGCCGCTTCGAGTTCCGCGGCCCGTCCCTGCCACGCCGAGAGGGACTTGGTGCAGTAAGGGCACCACCCGCCGCGGTAGAACGCGACGACCACGGGGCGTTCCTTCCAGAGGGTTGCGGTGTGGACCTTGGCGGTGGAGAGAGCGTCGATGAGTTCGACATCGGGGGCCGCGTCGCCGACCTTGAGGCCGGAGGGGGCGGCGCTGGCCTGCGATGAGGCGGCAGGGTCACCCGCCGAGGCGGACGGGGCGGCGAACGGCACGCCCGCGAGCGTGGCGAGCAGCAGAGCGGCGGCGAGTTGTGGACGGTGCTTGGGCATGAGCGTGCTCGGGGGGTTGGGCGTGTGGGATCGAGCCGACGGGCGGCCGGAGAGCCGACGCGGATTCGGATGCCGCGGGCCCTCCCCGGGGTTCGGGCGATCCGCGGAATCCGCCCGCGGATTGGGGTTTGGGGAGGGGAAGCCCGGGGCCGGAACGCCCGCGGCACCCAGAGCCGGGCGAGTCGGGTACGATGCCCACCGCATGACCGAAGCCGCCCTCGTGAACCCGACCGCGCTGCTGGCCGCCACGCCCTTGGAGAACTACTTTCCGGTCGTGGTGCTTCTGATCATGGGCATCACCTTCGCGTTCGCGAACGTGGTGCTGACGCGGTTCCTGGGCCCGATGCGGAGCGGCGAGACCAAGGACGAGACGTACGAATCCGGCATGACGCCGATCGGGACCGCCCGCAAGCGGTTCAACGTGCGGTTCTACATCCTGGCGATGACGTTCCTGGTGTTCGACGTTGAGGTGATCTTCCTCTACCCGTGGGCGACCACGTTCGCCAACATCGACCCGCGCGGCGAGCACGGCGCGGTGTTCCTGGGCCGCGTGCTGTTCTTCATGGCGACGACGGTGATCGCGTATGTGTATGGGTACCGGAAGGGGATTTTCCGCTTCGATTGAGCGGGGTCCTTCGCGCCGCCGGGTCAGAGCACGAGCCGCCCGATCATCGTGAGCGCGTTGGCTTCGACGATTGTCGTGCGCACGATCTTGCCGATCAGGTCGTCGGGCGACCGCCCCCCCCGGGGGGGGCAATCGAAGACGACGATGAGGTCGCCGTCGGTGCGGCCGGAGAGTTGGACGCCTGACGCGAGTCCGCTCGGTTCTGCCATGGTCGCGTCCGCGTCGTCTTGGAACACATGCGAGGCATCGATGGTGCACGCGTTCGAGGGGTCGGTGCCCTCCGCGCCGTTGGGCGAGCGACCGCCGATGGTGAGGGTCACGGCGCTGGGAGCACCGTGAGCGTGGTGGTGACCGTGCCCGGCGTGGGCTTTCTCGCGGCGCTTGGCGGCCTTGGCGGCGCGGGCGCTCGGGCCGGTCACGAACACGTCGAGGGTCTGGCCGATGTGTTCGCAGCAGATCTCGTCGGAGATTGCCTGTTGCAGGGCGAGCAGTTCGTTGACGCGCCGGCGCTTCACGGCCTCGGGCACGTCGTCGGGCAGGCGGTCGTACGCCGTGGTGCCGGGGCGGGGGGAGTACTTGAAGATGAAGCAGTTCTTGTAGCGTGCGCGGCGGAGCAGGTCGGCGGTGGCCCGGTGATCGGCCTCGGTCTCGCCGCAGAAGCCCGCGATGATATCGCCGGCGATGGTGAGCGGGCGGTTGATCTCGGGTTGATGCAGGGAGGCGCGGGCGCGGTCGATGAACTCGAGGTACTGCGAGACGCTGTAGCCGCGGTTCATGGCGGCGAGCACGCGGTCGCTGCCGGACTGGGCGGGGACGTGGAGGTACCGGCAGATGCGCGGCGAGTCGCGGATGACTTCGAGCACGTCGTCCCCGAAATCACGCGGGTAACTGGTGACGAAGCGGAGGCGACGCACGGCGGGGACCTCGTCGTGGATGCGCTTCAAGAGGTCGGCGAAGGTGGTGACCCGCGTGCCGGCGAAGGGGTCTCGCTGGTGTCCCCCGGCGTAGGAGCGGCCCTTCTGGGGCTGCAGGACGCCGTTGAGCGAGACCGCCGAGCCGTGCTCGAAGCGGTAGTGGTTGACGGTCTGGCCGAGCAGGGTGATCTCGAGGACGCCGGCGTCGGCGAGGCGCTTGCACTCCTCGACGATGTGGTCGGGCGGGCGGTGGATCTCCGCGCCGCGTGTGTGCGGGACGACGCAGTAGGTGCAGAACTTGTTGCACCCGCGGGTGATGCGGACGTACGCCGACCCGTTGTGGTCGGTGGGCGAGACGGAGCGGGACAGATCGAGCAGCTCCAGCGAATCCCCGGCGGCGGCGAGCGTGGCGCTGCGGCGTGAGGCGCCGCCCTGGAGGGCGACCTGCTTCGGGGAAGCCCTGTTCGCCGCGGGGGCGCGGGGTTCGCGGAGGGAGGCGGCGGGTCCGGCGCCCGGTGCGTTCACGCACTCGGGCGCACGGGCCGCGTGCGGCGCATCGAGGCGGCGCACGCCGGGGTCTGACGTGTTCGGTGCGTCCTCATCCGCCGATGCGATTCCGCTGTCCGCGTTCTCCGCGGGTCCGCGGTGAATCTCTGAAGTGCGCACCGCGTTGT
>CAZDYM010000212.1:0-1948 GCA_964509325.1 uncultured Phycisphaeraceae bacterium | reverse complement strand
CTTGTCGAGTTCGCCCGGGCCGCAGAGGATGTCGACCACGGGGAAGCGTTTGAGCATGTCGGCGCCGTCGCGTTCGGCCATGCAGCCCAGAACGCCGACGATGAGCGCGGGGTCGGATCTCTTTCGGAGGGCCATCTCGCCCAGGCGTGAGCGGACTTTCTGCTCGGCGTGGTCGCGGACGGAGCAGGTGTTGTAGAGGATGACGCCGGCACGCTCGGCGTCGTTCGTGAAGGAGTACCCCATGGCGCGGAGCGCCCCCGAGACGAGTTCGGAGTCGAGCTCGTTCATCTGGCAGCCGAAGGTCTCGATGTAGACGGTGGGGGTGGGCATGCGACCGCGGCATCGTAGGAAGAGGTCAAGACACGTGCGATCGGCACCACCCCTGGGCGCGGGGTCAGGGCTTCGCCCGTGGTGCGACCCGGCCCCGATCTCGGACATTGAGTCGGGGGAACGTCAAGGCGAAAGCGGAGGAGGAGGTCCCTGCGTGGAGGCCGGGGTCCAGTTGAGAGCGCGGCTGTTCCGGTCGCTTACTTTTTCGCGACCGCGAAGCCCACGCCGCCCAGAACAAGGGTGAGACCGGCGAGGGCTCCCACCAGGATGAGCAGGTTGCCGCCCACCAGATCGGTGAGCATCGACGGGGCCGCGCCGAAGACGCCCATCAGCACCGCGGCGGTGCCCACGGCGAGGCTGAGCATCGCGCCGATGGCCAGGCCGCCGGCCAGGCCGGAGCCCTTGGCGTCGTACGCCTCGGCGGCGACCATGGCGACGCCGGCACCCACCGACTCGGCGCCGCTGCCGGCGGAGCCTTCGAACAGTCCGCCCTCGGCGCCGCCGAAGGCCGGGGCCGCCCCGGTTCCCTGCGAGGCCATGCCCGCTCCGGTACCGGCGTTGACGTCGGCCATGAGGTTGCCGCCGAGGCTGGTGTCGTCGGCCTCGCGGGTCATCTCCATCAGGCCCGAGCCGGAGCCGAAGTTCTCCAGGTTGACGGATTCGAGCTGGCCGCCGACGTCGAGCTGGGTCTGGGCGGCGGCGTCGGCGGATTCGAGTTCGTCGGCATCAAACACGCTGATGCCGGTGCGCTCCTTCGGGCCTTCCTTGCCGACGGCGGAATCGGCCAGCCCCAGCCCCAGGCCGGGGGCGCCGGCGGAGGAATCCATCAGCGGGATCATGCTGCTCATGTCGGCGTCGTCGTCGCCGGCGAGCAGGTCGATCTGGTCACGCTTGAAGATGAGCCGGTCGCCGTCGCGGAACTCGGTGATCTCGCCGCGGGCGGCCATTTGGCGGATTTCCCCCTCGCTCTTCTTCAGCTTGCTGGCGGCTTCCTCGAGGCTATAGAACATTTTGGCCATGGCGGGTTCCGGGGACAGGCGGTGGCGGGAATCGGGAGTCGCGGTCAGGAATCGGGGGGCGGAAGGTGGGTCGGAGAAGGCGGGTCGGCGAAGGTGGGGGCGAGACGATGGGGCAGGTCGCGCGGCGGGTAATGTAGCAGGATGTTCGGGGCCATTGGCGAGGGGGTTCCGGCGCGGTCGGCCATCAGCATGGGGGATGCGACCTCGTGGCGGCTGGGGGCATCCAACCAGTGCGCGGCCCAGCCGCCGCGGGTGCTGTTCGGCCCCCGTTCATTCTTCACCAGGAGAACTCCCATGGCTCGGCGAAGTGTTTCGCTCGGTGTGGCGCTGCTTGTTTCCCCCTCGGTTCTGACCGGCGTGCCGCGGGCGGCGTGGGGTCATGCGGAAGGTCCGGCCCCGGTCGCCGCGGTGGTGCCGGCGTGGGCGGCGAGCAAGGCCGGGGTGTTCGTGCTCGTGATGCCCGTCGAGGGGGCGGTCCCGGAGTTGGGCGCGCTCACGACGGGGCTCGCGGGGGTTGAGGTGGGGGTGCTGACCGCCGGCGCCGTTCCCGAGGGGGTGCGGGCGGTGGTGGACGGCGACGGGGCGCTGGCGGCGCGGTA
>CAZDYM010000211.1:0-5085 GCA_964509325.1 uncultured Phycisphaeraceae bacterium | reverse complement strand
GCGGGCGTCGCGGTGCGGCGCCGGGGTGGACCCGGAGCGGGGGCCGCGGTACCTTGCCTCCGGCGGTCGGGCGTGAGGGCCCGCCCCGGACCACGCATGAGCGAGCGCGCCGAGCACAATCCCGGGTTCGTGGAACTGCTGGGGGCCCGGGTGATCGGGGTGCTGGAGCACATCGGGCGGCTCTGGTGGCTGCTGGTCGAGACGGTGCGGTGGATGCTTATCGCGGTGTTCCGGCGGAAGGTGCGGATCGGGCGGGTGGCGATCACCGCGCAGATGGTGCGGATCGGGGTGGCCAGCGTGGGGATCGTGTCGTTGGTGTCGGGTTCGATCGGGTTCATCCTGGGGTTCCAGATGGCCCCGCCGCTGGACAACCTGGGGTCGGTGCACCTGGTGCCGAACATCATCGCGGTGGCGGTGCTGCGGGAGCTGGGCCCGCTGATCGCGGCGATCGTGCTGGTGGGGTTCGCGGGGGCGTCGATCGCGGCGGAGATCGGGACGATGGTGGTGGGGGAGGAGATCGAGGCGCTCGAGGCGCACGCGCTGAACCCGGTGCGGTTCCTGGTGGTGCCGCGGGTGATCGCCAGCGTGCTGGCGATGCTGTGCCTGGCGGTGATCTCGAACCTGTTCGCGATCGGGGCGGCGGCGCTGATGAGCAAGACGATCCTGGGGATCTCGTGGACGGCGTACTACGAGGGGACGGTGTCGCAGGTGGGGCCGATCGACTACGTGACGGGGCTGGCCAAGGCGGGCGTGTTCGGGCTGCTGATCGGGCTGATCGCGTGCGGGAACGGGCTGAAGGTGAGCGGGGGCGCGGCGGGGGTGGGCAAGGCGACCACCAGCACGGTGGTGGAATCGGTGGTCGCGGTGATCTTCGCGGACCTGATCTTCACCGTGATCTTCTACACGCTGAAGATGTTCTGAGGGCTCGGATCACGCGAACGGTTCGCTTGCACGCTCAGGCTCGCCGCGGATGTCGCGCCAGTATTCCAGTCGGGAGTCTTCGTCGATCGGCACGGGGAGGCTTGAGCCGTACATCCGGCCGCCGCCGCGGCTCTTTGGGCCAGAGATCCAGAACTCGCGGCCTGTCGTTTCATCGAGGTGGTTCGACTTTAAGCCCCCGCCGACAATGCGGAGGAAGACATGGTGCTCGTAAAGATCGTGCGGCCGGAGCGGTTGAACCGCACGCGCCCGATGCATGCTTCGCCGCCGCTGAGCGTGGTCTTGTCCTCGATGTACATGATGCGGGGTTTCATCGATCATCCCAGTTCACTGCAGCCCGCACGCCGAACCCTGGACCCCGACGCCCGCGCCCCGCCTCATACCCGCACCGCCGTCACCCCCGCCCCGCGGCGAGCGGACCACTCGACGGTGCCCCGCAGGCCCTCCTCGAGGGTGCGGATGGGCTCGTAGCCGAGCAGTTCGCGGGCGCGGGTGATGTCGGCCTGTGAGTGGGGGATGTCGCCGGTGCGTTCGGGTTCGAAGGCGGGGGCGGCGTCGGTGCGTCCGGTGAGGCGCTGGAGGTTGCTGAGCAGTTCGAGGATGGTGGTGCGGCGGCCCATGCCGATGTTGACGACCTCGCCGCGGGGCTCGCGTGTCGTGGTTGCGGCGAGGAGGTTGGCGTAGACGGCGTTCTCGACGGGGGTGAAGTCGCGGGTCTGAAGGCCGTCGCCGTAGATCACGGGCTGCTGGCCCTCGCTGAGTTTGCGGATGAAGCGAGCGACGACGGCGGAGTAGGGGCTGTCGGAGGGCTGGCGCGGGCCGAAGACGTTGAAGTAGCGGAGCGAAAGGCCCGGGAGCGCGTAGCAGACGGCCCAGGTGCGGACGATGTACTCGCCGGCGAGTTTGCTGACGGCGTAAGGCGACATGGGGCGTGGGGCCATGGATTCGACGCAGGGCCCGCGTCCGCCGGTGGCGCCGCCGGAGGGGTCGTCGCCGTAGGCGCTGCTGCTGGCGGCGTAGACCCATCGACGGACGCCGGCGTCGCGGCAGGCCTGGGCGACGCGGAGGGTGCCGGTGAGGTTGACGGCCATGGCGCGCTCGGGCTCGGCGATGGAGCGCGGGACGCTGCCGATTGCGGCGAGGTGGAAGACGGTGTCGGCGCCGATGACGGCTTCGGCGAGGGCGCGGGGGTCGAGGATGGAGCCGAAGACGAAGCGGCAGCGGCCGGGGTGCTGGTCGATGAGGGCGGCGGGGAGATCGGCGTCGGAGTTGGACAGATCGTCGATGATCTGGACGGTGGCGCCGAGGTCGAGCAGCGCGGCGGCGAGGTGCCCCCCGATGAACCCCGCGCCGCCGGTGACGCAGACGGTGCGTCCCTTGAGGGCGCGCCGGAACGTATCCGCTTTGTCGGCGGGGAAGATCACCTGAGGGAGTTTATCGCCGGGTGTGATGAAGGGATTGGGAGTCGGCGGGGTTGGGACCCCGGAGCGGCGAGGCCGGGCGGGAGCGGGCGGCGTGCGGCGGAGCAGCGGGGGAGGTCTGTTTTTGCCGTACCAACGCGATTTTGAAACGGACGTTGGAGAACCTGCACCCGCCTTGTGGGGTTGCGGTACGATGGAAGGGAAAGCCCGAGAACCCACCTGCCGGAATCCGAACGGTGAGCGGTGGGTTGCTCGTGCCACGCACGCACCCTTTGGACTGGACTCAACCGCCATGCTTTCTCGAACTGTGAGGACGTCGCTGGTCGGCGTCGCGATGCTGATGGTCCCGGTGTCGACGGGGTGTCAGAACCAGAACGACCCTGCGCCGAACCTGGGGCGGACGACGACGGCCGACCCGGCCAAGCGGAGGTCGAACGAGGTTGACCTGGCGAGCAAGGACCTGGTGAGTTCGACGGACGACATCGTGGCGCAGATCGCGAGCAAGCCGGAGTTTCAGAACCCGCCGTACCGGATCAACATCGTGATGGACCGGGTGGAGAACAAGACGACGCTGCCGAGCCGGAACTACGACATTTACTTGGCGCGGGTGCGGGCGAAGTTGAACGAGAGCGGGGCGCGGTACAACATCGGGTTTGTGGAGCGTCGCGCGACGGTGACGGCGATCCGCGCGAGCGAGGGGCTGGAGCCGCCGCCGGGGAGCGCGGGGGGGTACAAGAGCAAGGCGGAGTACGCGCTGCGCGGGGTGTTCTATGACATGCCGAACGTCGGCGCGAACTACTACCTGCTGACGTTCCAGATCGTGGACCTGAACGACGGGGAGATCGTGTACGAGGGTTCGTACGAGGCGAAGTTCGCCGGGTGAGGGGAAGGCGTCGAGGCATGAGGCATCTGGGCATCAAGGCGTCGCTGGCGGCCGCGGCGTGCGCGGTGGCTGGCTGCGGCGCGCCGCGGATCAACACGACGTCGCTGACGGCGGCGGACGTGGTGAAGATGACGGACCAGATGGCCGCGTCGCTGAGCGCGTCGTCGGCGGTGGCGTCGCGGTCGGCGGGGAGCGAGCGGTGGGTGTTCACGATGGACCGCGTGACGAACCGCACCGAGCACCTGATGGACGATTCGGAGAAGTGGGGGATCATGGGGCGTTTCCGGGCGAACCTGGCGCGGACGGCGCTGGCGCGGGAGCGGAACATCGCGTTCGTGCTGCCGGCGGCGGAGTGGGAGCGGTACGCCGGGGCCGACTTCGCCCCGGAGCAGTCGCGGCTCAAGCCGACGCACGCGCTGCGGGCGGAGTTCCGGTCGGACACGTCGTCGAGCCTGCTGTCGCGGAGCGACCACTACCTGTGCGCGTTCCAGCTGCTGGACCTGGAGAGCGGGGGGCTGGTGTGGGAGGATGCGTACGAGGTGAAGTACCGGGTGGCACGGAATGAGTTTGATTGATGTCTCGCGCGGACCCGGCATCAACTTCCTTCCGCGTCCGGCGTGCGTGCTCGGTCGGGCTGCTGTGCCTGCTGCCCGCGTGCGCCTCGGACGAGGGGGCGCGGCGGGCGGTGTCGGACTTTTCGCGGGCGGACTTCGGGGCCGCGGCGGCGGGGTTCCGCCCGGCGGCGGAGCGGCGGCCGCTGGACGAGAACTCGCTGCTGAACAACGCGCGGCTGGGGATGGCGTCGCTGGCGGCGGGGGACGTGGACACGGCGGCCAACGCGCTGCGGGTGGCGTATCAGATGCTCGAATCGGGCAACGTGAACGACGAGGCGCGCGTTTTCGCGGCGACCGTGCTGTCGGACGGGGCGCTGGTGTACAAGGGCGAGCCGTTCGAGCAGGCCCTGACGTACACGAGCCTGGCGTGGGTGAGCGCGCTGCGGGGCGACTGGGAGAACGTGCGGGTGGCGGCGCGGGCGTCGGTGCGGCGGTTGGCGGACTTTCAGCGGGCGGACCCGGAGGGGAAGGACCGGTTCTCGCGCGAGGGGGTGAGGCTGGTCGAGAGCACCTACGCGCTGGGGTACCTGCTGGAGGGGATCGCCAACCGGGTGCTGGGCGAGAGCGACCTGGCGGCGCTGGATCGGGCGGTGGCGCTGAACGGGGGCCTGCGCGGCGTGGCGGACGCGGTGCGGAGCGGGCGGTTCAACACGCTGGTGGTGGTGGAGTCCGGGCGCGGGCCGCGGAAGGACGCGTACGGGGAGGACAACGCCTCGACGCGCTGGGTGCCGCGGGACCCGCCGGCGGGCGATCTGCGCGTGAGCGCCGGCGGGGCCACGGTGGTCGTTCCGGCGGCGGCGGACGTGAACCAAATGAGCGCGGACTACCGGTGGAACAACCTGGAGGACGCGCGCCGGTTCAAGAGCGGGGCGGGCGGCGTGCTGGTGATCGGGGGGATCACCACGGCGGCGGCGAGTGACAAGAAGGAACTGCAGATCGCGGGGATCGCGGCGGCGGGGGCGGGGCTGCTGATGAAGCTCCTGGCCTCGGCGGACACGCGGCACAACGAGCTGATCCCCGGGGAGGTGTTCGTGGCGGCGCTGGACCTGCCGGCGCGGGGCGCCGACGTGGAGATCGGGTTCAGCGCGGGGCGGTCGGCGCCGCTCAGGGTGGCGGGGGTGCGGGCGGGGACGGGGAGCGCTCCGGCGGTGGTGTACGTGCGCTCGCTGGCGGCGCACGGGGTGCCGGCGCGCCCGGTGACGACCGGGACGGTCGCGGTGCGGCGGAT
>CAZDYM010000210.1:0-5100 GCA_964509325.1 uncultured Phycisphaeraceae bacterium | reverse complement strand
CTGGACCTGCGGGCCGAGATCGGCGCCTCGGCGTCGCCCGTGATCCCGATGGCGCTGGATCAGTCGGACCCCGAGTCCTCGCGCCGGCTGATCGACACGGTGGCGTCGCGGCTGGGGCGGATCGACGCGCTGGTGAACAACGCGGGGGTCGCGGTGCTCCGCCCCATCGAGCAGACCGACCTGCGGGTGATCGAGCAGGTGTTCGGGGTGAACGCCACGGGGCCGGCGTACCTGACGCACCTGGCGTGGCCGGTGTTCGCGCGCCAGCGCGGCGGGTGCGTGGTGAACGTGGGGAGCTGGGCGTCGTTCGACCCGTTCCCGGGCTTCTTCGCCTACGCCGCCAGCAAGGCCGCCGTGAGCCTCATGGCGCAGAGCGCCGCGAAGGAGGGCGCGGCGATCGGGGTGCGTGCCTTCTGCGTGGCGCCCGGCGCGGTGGAGACGGAGATGCTGCGCTCGGCGTTCGATGAGAGCGCGGTGCCGGTGAGCGCGTGCCTGCTGCCGCGGGAGGTGGCGCGGGTGGTGGTGGAGTGCGTCGGCGGGGGGCGCGACGCGGTGAACGGGCGGACGATCTACATCCGGCGCGGCGCGGGGGGGGCCCGGGTGGAGGAAGTGGTGCGGTAGGGGCGGGATCGTTCGCGCCGGCTCGGGGAGCCGGCGTGCCGCGGGCGGGTCAGCTCCAGCTGGCGACCTTCTCGGCCTCTTCGAGGGTGGTGATGCCGCGGGCGGCCATCTGCCAGCCGGACTGCTGGAGGGTGGTGAAGACGCCCTGCTCGATGATCTTCTTCATCGATTGGATGGTGGGGCTTTTGAGGACGACGTCGCGGAGTTCGTCGTTGAAGTCGAGCATCTCGAAGATGCCGCGCCGGCCGTGGAACCCGGTGCGGAGGCACTTCGGGCACCCGGTGGCGGCGAAGGTGTGGTCCCTGCCTTCGAGGAACCGGCCCATGCGGGTGGCGACGCCGGGGGTGACGCGGACGGGTCGCTTGCAGTGCTCGCAGAGCTGGCGGACCAGGCGCTGGGCGATGATGACGTCCATCGAGTTGGCGATGAGGTAGGCCTCGATGCCCAGGTCGAGGAGTCGGAAGACGGCGCCGATGGAGTCCTTCGCGTGGACGGTGGAGAAGACGACGTGCCCGGTCATGGCGGCCTGCATGCCGGTGCGGGCGGTCTCTTCGTCGCGGATCTCGCCGACCAGGATGACGTCGGGGTCCTGGCGGAGGACGGAGCGGAGGAGTTGCCCGAAGGAGGAGTTGTGCCCGACGGGGATCTGGGTGACGCCCTCGATGTGGTACTCGACGGGGTCCTCGATGGTGAGGACGTTGCGTTTCTCGCGGTCGATCTCGCGGAGGCAGTTGTAGAGGGTGGTGGTTTTCCCGCTGCCGGTGGGCCCGCAGCACAGGAGCATGCCGGCGTCCTGCTCGCAGAGGCGGCGGATGCGCTGGTGCATGTACGCCGGGAACATGAGGTCGGTGAGGCTCTGCGGCGCGGTGCGGCTGTCGAGCAGGCGGAGGACCAGTTTCTGGCCCTGCACGGTGGGCGTGAACGAGGCGCGGAAGTCCACGCGCCGGTCCTGGTAGCGGGCCGAGCAGTGCCCGTCGTAGGTGGCGTCGCGCCCCTGCATCTTCAACTGGCACGCGACGCGGATCACCCCCATCGCCAGTTCGCCCACGCTGTTGGGGAGCTCGACGATGGTGATCATCTGCCCGTCGACGCGCATGCGGACCAGCACGGCGTCGCCCTTGGGCTCCATGTGGATGTCGGTGGCGCGGGCCTTGCTGGCGGCCAGCAGCATCAGCCGCACCGCCCGGGCGCCCTCGGCGTCGTCGGAGGCCAGCGCGTCGGAGGGTCGGCCGTCGGCGTCGATGAGCACGATCGCCTCGTCGGCGCTGCTCTTGGGGGGCAGGTTCTCGATCACCTCGCGCAGGTCGACCACCCACACCGGGTCGGCCTCCTTGGTCTTCGAGCGGGCGACCTGGCGCCGTTCCTGCTTGGTCTCGACCACCTCGACGTGCCACTGGTGCTTCCCGATGGTGATGATGTCGCCCCCGGAGATCAGCACCTCGGTGACCTTGTGCCCGTTGAGTTTGGTCCCGTTGCGGGAGCCGAGGTCCTTGAGGCGGTAGCCGGACTCGCCGGCGGGCTCGATGACGCAGTGAAAGCGCGAGGCGAGGTCCTCGTCGATGACCACGTCGTTCTCGGGGTGCCTCCCGATGGCGACGGCCTTGGCGCCCAGCTCGGCCGGGGCGAGTTTGCGGTTGTTGGGAAGCAGGCGGAAGATCGGCATGGGGGAGAAGAATCGAACCGGGCCGCGTCACGACGGCGGATGGCGGCGCGGAAACTGTATTCGAAGCCCCGCGCCCCCGGCCGGTTCTCGGAAATCCTAGCGAAGAAGAGGGTTTCTTCCGGGCCGTTCGGTGGCTCACGGGGCGGCTTGCGGCTGCCCGATCAGGATGCAGTACCCGTCCGGGTCGGCGACGCGGAGTTCGCCCGCGGGCATGTAGAACGGACGGGCGATCTCGAAGCAGACCCGGCGCCCGGCGTTGGGCCCGGGCTGGCCGACGAACGCCCCGCCGTCGTGAACCCCTCGCGCCAGCAAGTGCCGGCGCAGCGCCGCGACGTCGTCGGTGTCCATGTAGAAGATCACGGCCTGAACGGTCGGGTCCACCGGCCCATCGGCCCGGGTGAGCATAATCTCGGCCTTCCCGCTCGACGCCGAGGCCCAGAACGCCGTGCCGGCGTGGTCGCGGAGAATGTCGCGGGGCTCGAAGCCCAGCAGCGCGTAGAACGCCAATGACGCTTCGATGTCGGCCACATGGGCCATGGGCACCAAGCGCCGAACCGACGCCGACGGGTCCGGCGCGGCACCGACGGTTTGAGGATCGGGACGAATCGGCGGTTGTGCGGCGGGTTCGTTCATGCGGCCCCTAGGGAGGATTCGGAGGGTTCGGGGGGTTCGAGGGGTTCGAGGGGTTCGAGGGGTTCGAGGGGCTCGGAGGGTACGGGGAGTGCGGGGACGGGTGCGTGGGGGCGGGGGGGCGGGGGGGCGGGTGGGGCATGTGGGGGCGATGCGACCGCCGGGCGGATGCCCCGGCTTGCGAGCGTTCGGTGTGGGTGCGGTGAGAGGTTCGTCAAGTCATGGAAACACCCGGGGCGGCGGCCCGAATGAGATGCCGGTAGTCTTCGCTCCCGCGGGCGGGCGGACGGCGTGTGAGCCGGGCCGTGACCTCGCGGCGGAATAGAGGACCGAAAGACCCCTCGCCCATGCCGACGACCCAAGCCGAGCCCGCCGCCCACGGCCCCGTGCTGGACGACCCGGCGCACCACGTGTCGTTTCTGCGTCAGTTCCTGCGGTCACCCGGGACGGTGGGCGCGATCGCGCCGAGTTCGCCCCGGCTGGCCGAACGGATGGTGGAGGCGGTCGATTTTTCAAGGGCCGGGGTGGTGCTCGAGTACGGACCCGGGACGGGGGCGTTCACCGGCGCGATCCTTCGGCATCTTCGTCCCGGCGCTTCGTTCGCGGCGATCGAGTTGAACCCGCGGTACGCCGAGATCCTCTCGAAGCGATTCCCGACGGCGCGGATCGTGAACGACAGCGTGGCGAACGTGGAGGCGGTGTGCCGCGGGATGGGATTGAGCGACTCCGGGAGTGTGGACGCGATCCTGAGCGGGCTGCCCTGGGCCAGTTTCTCGGATGAACTGCAGGACGAGATTCTGACGCCGATGCTCCGGGTGCTGAAGCCCGGCGGGGTATTCGTGACCTTCGGGTACCACATCGGGACGTTTCTGCCGGCGGGGAAACGGTTCTATGCCAAGGCTCGGCGCCTGTTTGCCAAGGTCGACCGGAGTGAGTTGGTGTGGCTGAACCTGCCGCCGGCGTTCGTGATGCGGTGCGTGACGCGTTCGTGACCGGGGGCGGGGCCGCGCGGGAAAAAGAATCCAAACAAACACCGATCAGATCATCGAGAGGAGGCACGACGGCTCGCCTTCAGGTCGGCCTGCCGCTATCCTCTCTGCCCCACTCCATCCGCCGACCGGCGCGAAACGCCGGGGCCGCCCCAGAGGGGCGTACCGGCGGCGTGGGCTGATCCGAATCCATCTTTTCTCTTCTCTTCGCAAGGGTCCACGCATGCCCGCCACAGGTGTCATCACCCAGGTCATCGGCTCCACGTTCGACGCCCAGTTCCCCGAGGACCAGCTCCCGGACGTCTACAACGCCATCCGCATCGACACCACCACCCGTGCCGGGCAGATCAAACTGACCGGGGAGGTGCAGAAGCACCTGGGCGGCGGGCGCGTCCGCTGCGTGGCGCTGGGCTCGACCGACGGACTGGCCCGCGGCGTCAAGTGCGACGACCTGGGCGGCCCGGTCAACGTCCCGGTGGGCGAGGAAGTCCTCGGGCGGGTCTTCAACCTGCTGGGCCAGCCGATCGACGAGCGCGGCCCGGTGACCAGCAAGCGCACCCGCGCCATCCACCAGCCCCCGCCGGAGTTCGCCAACCTGAACCCCAAGACCGAGATCCTCGTCACGGGCATCAAGGTCATCGACCTGCTGTGCCCGTTTGTCCGCGGCGGCAAGATCGGGCTGTTCGGCGGCGCCGGCGTCGGCAAGACCGTCGTCATCCAGGAGATGATCGCCCGCGTCGCCCGCAACTTCGGCGGCTACTCCGTGTTCGCCGGCGTCGGCGAACGCACCCGCGAGGGCAACGACCTGTGGCGTGAAATGTCCGAGGCCGAGTACATCGACGCCTCCGGCAAGAAGATGCACGTGCTCGACAAGGTCGCGATGGTGTTCGGCCAGATGAACGAGCCCCCGGGCAGCCGCCTGCGCGTGGCCCTCAGCGCGCTCACCATGGCCGAGGACTTCCGCGACCAGTCGGGCAAGGAAACCCTGATGTTCGTGGACAACGTGTTCCGCTTCACGCAGGCGGGCTCGGAGGTGTCGGCGCTGCTGGGCCGCATGCCCAGCGCCGTCGGGTACCAGCCCACCCTCTCCACCGAGATGGGCGAACTGCAGGAGCGGATCACCTCGACGGCCAAGGGCGCCATCACCTCCGTGCAGGCCATCTACGTGCCGGCGGACGACCTGACCGACCCGGCCCC
>CAZDYM010000209.1:0-5111 GCA_964509325.1 uncultured Phycisphaeraceae bacterium | reverse complement strand
CCCGACGCGGACCTCGGGAAGGTGGCGCTCATGCAGGGCGCCGCGCTGGGGCCCCGCGTGGGCGTGGATGCCGGCGGCACGCCGGTGTACGAGGCGCGGGAGGGCGCGGGCGATGCCGAGTGGGCGCTGCACGTCAACGGCTACCACCGCGCGATGGGACGCGGGCCGGCGCGGGATGACCGGGGCGTGGCGGTGTACAGAAGAGCTCTCACCGAGGCGCAGCGGACGGACCTGCTGCAGACCTGGCCCCGCTACCCGATGGGGTGCATGCCGGACTTCGCGTTCCCCGACGGGCACGAGACGATGTTCCATGACGAGGCGGAACTGGAGGCGCTGGTGGAGCGGGCGCTGACCGACCCGTCCTGGCGCGAGGCCGCCATCGCGGGGCACCGGCGCGTCGTGCTCGAGCGGTGCACCTACGACGTCGCGGCGCGGCGGATGCTGGGGCTGGTGGCGTCGGGCCTGGGCGTGGTTGAGTCGGGAGCGGCGCGATGAGCGAGGAGACGATGGGGCCGCCGGCGCGTGCGGAGGAAGCACCCTCGGGGGGGCGGATCGCCGACGCGCTGGTGCTGTGCATGACGCGGGGGATGTCGTTGTGCCAGTGGGGCCTGTCGGGGAGTTTGGAGCGGGAATGGGCCCTGTACGAGCGGCTCGGTAAGCATTACGGGCGGATCGTCGTGGTGTCGTCCGCGAGCGAGGCGGGGGAGCGTGGGGTGGCGCAGGGGCTGGGCGCGGAGGTGGTGTTCAACGAGCGCGGCACGCGGGCGGAGGACTCTTCGCGTGGGCTGCCCGAGGTGGTGACGGCGCGGCTCGTTGCGCTGGGCGTGAGATCGTGCGTGGTGAAGACCAACCAGTTCGAGGGCGGGGCGGAGGCGGTGGCGATCACGCGGGCGCTGCGGGCGAACAAGGTGGACACGGCGTTGATCGCGCGGGGCGGGTTCCTGTGGTCGCAGTTCGAGGCGTGGAAGCACGGGGCGGATTCGGAGCAGGCGGCGCGGGCCGCCGCGGAAGAGGGCGATCTGTGCCGCAACGCGGACCTCGTGATCGGGACGACCGAGTCGATGGTCGGGGCGTTGTCGTGGCGTTACGGCGTCGAGCGGTGCCGGTGCGAGATCGTGCCGAACTACGTGCTCGTCGACGAGCCGACGCCGGAGCCCGGCCTTCCGGCGGGAGACAAGCCGGTGATCCTGGCCGCGGGGCGGCTCGAGGCGCAGAAGCGGTTCGATAGGCTGATCCACGCGGTGGCGCTCTCGGGCCTGCGCGAGGGGGTCACCCTGCGGATCATCGGGAAAGGCCCGCTGGACCACGACCTGCGGAAGCAGGCGCAGCGCGAGAGGGTGGAACTCGACCTCGTCCAGGCGATGCCCCATCCGCGGCTGCTGGCCCACATGCGGGCGTGCGCGCTGTTCGTGCAGTGCTCGGCGTTCGAGGGGCACCCCAAGACGGTGCTGGAGGCGATGGCGGCGGGGGCGTGCGTGCTGGTGACGGACACGCCGGGGCTGGGCGAAGTGGTTCGCGACGGCGACACAGGGCGGGTCGTGACCGATTCGGAAGAACGTCTCGCGGAGGCGATCGCGGAACTGATGGGTGATGAGGACCGGCGGCGCTCGCTGGGCGGGACGGCCAAGGGCGTGGCCCGGAGCCGGTTCGGGCTCGATCGCGTCGCGGAACTCGAGCGGAACGCGCACGCTTCCGCATTCGCTCACGCGCGTGTCGTCGGGAGGGCGCGGCGGGCCATCGGAGCGGTGCGCTGGGACCCCCTGCTGCTTCCCGCCCCGGTGTCGGAGCAGGTCGAGGCGTGGCGCGCCAGCCTGCACGGGTTCGCACGGCGGCTGCCCCCGAAAGACCGGGCCCGGTTCCTGCTCGGGCTGGACGACCCGGTCTACCGCCTGCAGGGGCCCGCGGCGATCGAGGCCGAGACGGAGCCGGGGGGCTCCGGCCTGCACCCCAAGCACCGCCTGATGCGGTACCACGATTTCTTTGTCGAGCGGGTCAACGCCGGCGAGCGGGTGGTGGACCTGGGCTCGGGCGTCGGGGCTCTGGCCGCGTCCATCGCCGAGAGGGCCGGCGCCGGGCGGGGCGCGACCGTCGTGGGCGTCGAGATCGAGCCCGCCAACGTGGCTCGGGCCCAAGCCATCGCGCGTGAGCGTGGGCTCACCGACCGGCTCTGGTACGCGGTCGGCGACATCACCACGCACCGGGCCCAGCCGACGCCGCCCGGCGTCGGCTTCGACGTGGTGGTGCTGTCGAACGTGCTGGAGCACATCAAGGACCGCCCCGCGATGCTCCGCCGCTGGACCGCGTGGTACGCGCCGTCGCGGTTCCTCATCCGCGTGCCCGCCTTCGACCGCGACTGGAAGACGCCTTACAAGAAGGAACTGGGCCTCGAATGGCGTCTGGATGAAACGCACGAGATCGAGTACACGGAGGAGTCGCTCCGCCGCGAACTCGAGGAGGGCGGGCTGGAGATCACCCAGTGGGTGGCGCGGTGGGGCGAGTACTGGGTGTCGGCCCGGCCCGTGCCGGCGCCGGGCGTGTGGGCGGGGGTTCGCATGCTGGTGTTCGACTTCGACGGCGTGATGTCGAACAACCAGGTGCTGGTGATGCAGGACGGCGCCGAGGGCGTGCTGTGCAACCGGTCCGACGGGCTGGGGATCGAGACGCTCCGGCGCGCCTCGGCGGGTTGCCCCGAGGGCACGCCGACGCTCTCGATGCTGGTGCTCTCCAAGGAGGTGAACCCGGTGGTGGCGGCGCGGTGCCGGAAACTGAAACTCGAGTGCCACCAGGGGGTGGACGACAAGTTGCCGGCGCTGCAGCAGCTGGCGGCGGACCGCGGCGTGGCGCGGGAGCACATCGCGTATGTCGGGAACGACGTGAACGACGTCTCGTGCATGAACTGGGTGGGGTTGCCGATCGCCGTGGCGGATGCGTACCCCGAGTGCCGGGCCGCGGCGCGGTTCGTGACGCGGGCCGCGGGGGGCCAGGGAGCCGTGCGCGAGGTGTGCGAGCGGGTCCTGCGGGCCCGTCGAGCGGCGGATGGGCCCGCCTAGGGCCGCCGTGGGGGGATGGAAGCGGGCGTTCTCGTCCCGCTAGGGGGAGTGTTTCGGGGTTTGGAAGGTCCGAGAACGACGCGGCCGGGGCTTCACCGGGGCGGATGTCCAGTCATATCATTCTGTCCCTATGCCCTCGCGTCCCAGCAAGATCACGAAGGTTTCCTCGGCCCCGGTCCGCTCGCTCGCGCCCGCCTCCGCCCTGGCGGTGGCGACCGCCCCGAACGGCGTCGTCCGCGCCGAGGAGGTGAAACTGGCCCCTGTCGCGGTGCCGGCGGCGGTCCGGTTCCAGAAGGTCCACGGGGCCAGGGCCAACGGCAAGGACGAGCAGTCGGACAACTACCTTGAGGTCGTCGCCCAGGTCATCCTCGAAGCCGGGGAAGCCCGCGTCAGCGATCTGGCCAAGGCCATGGGCATGAGCCCCGTCATCGTCAGCAAGACGGTCGCCCGCCTCGCGGAGCGCCGCCTCGTGAACGCGCCGGCGTCGAAGGTCATCACGCTCACCCCGGCGGGCAAGAAACTCGCCGAGCGCGCCAGCGAACGCCACGAGACCGTCCTCTCGTTCCTCCGCAAACTCGGGGTCCGCGAGGAGCAGGCGCAGGCCGACGCGGCCATCATCGAGATGCAGGTCTCGGGCGCCACCATCGCCGCCATGCAGCGCTGGCTCAGCGGCACCACCAGCCGCGGCAACCGGGTGAACGGCGACGCCGGGCAGGCCTGAGGCGGGCCGTGGGGGATGGGACCGGGTCTTGAGACCGGCTCTCGGGCCCGGCTCTGTGGACCGGCTCTTGGGGGGCTCGGTTGTCAAAGTGACGGCGTGACGAAGCGCGTGACCAGCTGCAGGTACAGCGGCAGGCCCACCGTGATATTGAACGGGAACGTGACGGCCAGCGCCATCGGCAGGTGCAGCCCGGCGCTGGCGCGGGGGATGGCGATCCGGACGGCGGCGGGGGCCGCGATGTAACTCGCCGACGCCGCCAGAACCGTGAGCAGGAACGCGTCGCCCCTGGGCAGGTGCAGCATCCGGGCCGTGACCACCGCCGCGCCGGCGCTGAGCAGGGGCATCAGAACCGCGAACAGCACCAGCACGAGGCCCTGGGATGTCAGGTCTCGGAGACGCTTCGCGGCCATGATGCCCATGTCGAGCAGGAACAGCACCAGCACGCCGTAGAAGATGTCGGTTGTAAAGGGCTTGAGCTTGGCGACGGTGTCCTGGTGGCAGACGGCGCCGACGAACAGGCTTCCGATGATGAGGAAAACCGGGCCGTTGAGCATGGCCTCGCGGACGAGGGAGCCGAACGAGTGCTTTCCCTTGGCGCCCGGGTCGGTGCTCTCGGCGGCCTCGGCGCCGAGTTCGCGCCCCCAGACGTCCTGCACGCGCGGGCGGGCGCGCCACCCGACGCGATGCAGCGCCGGGTTCAGGTTGATCGGAGAGCGCCCGCCCGTGCGCGAGAGCAGCACGGCGGCGACGATGGCGGGCGACTCCATCAGCGCCATCGCCGCGACCATCTGCCCGCCGAAGGGGATGCTCGATCGTTCAAGAAAGTTGACGGCGGTGATGAAGGTGACGGCGGAGATCGAGCCGTAGCACGCGGCGATGCCGGCGGCGTCGTCTACGCCGACCTTCCACCGCAGCGCGTAGAAGCTGACGATCGCCCCGAGGAACGAGAGGGCGATGGCCGCCGAGAGCGTGATGAGCACGTGCGGGGTGAGCCCCTCGTGGGCGAGTTCGACGCCCCCCTTGAAACCGATGGCCCACAGAAGGTACAGCGAGAACAGCCGCGGCAGCGGGTGCGGGACCTCGAGGTCGCTCTTGAGCAGGGTCGCCGCCATCCCCACGAAGAAGAACAAGATGGGGGGGCTGAGCAGGTTCTGGAGCAGCAGCTCGCTGGTCACGAGGGCAGTCTACGGCTGACCGACGCCGGGTGCGAACCAGCCGACGGCCCGTGCGCCGGGCCTCCCGCCCGTCATCGGCGCGACGGCGCGAACCTTGAGTCCGCGCGGCTCCGCACGCTCGCGGATGCGCGGGAGCGGGACCATGTGCAGGTCTTTCGGGTGGAG
>CAZDYM010000208.1:0-5114 GCA_964509325.1 uncultured Phycisphaeraceae bacterium | reverse complement strand
GGCGACGCGCTTGATCTCGCGCTCCAGCACCTCGCGGTAGTGGTTCAGCCGCACCGTATCGTCGTTGAGCGGGCCGCCGAAGGTGCGGTTGGGGTCGTTGTAGATGAGTTTCACCGGGATTTCCGTGATCCGCAGCCCGTGGGCCACCGCCTGCACCCAGAACTGCATCGGGAACGCGTAGCCGTCGACATCCAGAGCCAGCCGACGCAGCGCCGACACGCGGTACGCCTTGAACCCGCAGAACGAGTCCGTCAGCGACAGCCCCAGCCGCTGGTTCAGTTCGGCGGTGATCTGGGCGTTGATCTTCCGGCGTGCGGGCGGCGGCGCGTCCCGCTGATCCGAGCCCGGCATGTACCGCGAGCCGCTGACCACGTCCCAGCGGTCGGTCAGCGCGTGCTCGATGAACATCGGGATCGCCTCGGGCTCGTGCTGCTCGTCGCAGTCCATCGTGATCACCCAGTCGAAGCCGTCCACCATGGCCCAGCGGAACGCGTCCTGCAGCGAACGCCCGTAGCCGCGGTTGACGGCGTGACGGATCACCTCGACCGGCTGCTGAGGCAGCAGACACGGCGTCGAGTCGGTCGATCCGTCATCGATCACCAGCACGTGCGGGGCGTGCCGCAAAACTTTCCGCAGCACACGGACGACATAGGTTTCCTCGTTGTAGACCGGCACGGCGACGAGGAACCTGGGCGTTCGGCGGGGTTCGACGCCGTTGGGGCACGGATCGGCGCGGGTCGGTGCGATCTGGTTCATCGCCGGGCAGAGTAGCGCCGGGCTCGTGGTTTCCGCTCGGGAACGGAGCCCAGCGGGGCCGCGGGCGTCAGTGCGGCAGCAGCACTTCCAGCACCCGGGCCGGGGCGCCGCCGCGGGCGGTGAAGCGCGAGGCCGGCAGGGCCGCGGGCAACAGGGTGGTGTCGCCGGCGCGGAGTTCCAGCGGGTCGTACTCGCCGGATTCGGCGCGGATCTCGCCGCGGCCATCCAGCAGCATCCACACGCGGGGCGCGCCCCCGCCGATGCGGAGGGTGTGCGGCGTGCCCGGGGCGAGGCGCAGTTCGACGAGCGCGTAGAAGTCGGTCGAGACCAGCAGCGTCCGCTCCCCCGCGCCGGCGCTGCGGCCTTCGACGCTCTCGGGTGGACCGAAGTGGATGCACTCCAGGGCCTGCTCGACGTGGAGCGTGCGGCCGGTGCGTCCCCAATCGAAGACGCGGAAGGTGGTGTCGCTGGGGGTCTGAACCTCGGCGACGAGCACGCCGGCGCCCAGCGCGTGGCAGGTGCCGCTGGGGAGGTGGTGCAGTTCGCCCGGCCGTGCGGGAACGGCGATGAGGTCTTGGACGACGGTTCCGTCGCGGATGTGGGCGGCGAAGGCCTCGCGGGTGACGCCGGGTTTCACGCCCTTGTAGATCACGGCGTCTGGCTCGGCGGCCACGATGTACCACGACTCGGTCTTGAGGTGGGCGCCGGGATGAGCGGCGGCGTAGGCGGGGCTGGGGTGGACCTGCACGGAGAGATTCTCGCGTGCGTCGAGGTACTTGACCAGCAGCGGGAAGCCGCCGGAGGGGCTGAGCGGCACGCGGCCCATGAGATTGGCGCCCATGGCGCGGACGGCGTCGGCGACGGTGAGGCCGCGCATCGCGCCGTGGGCGATCCGGGAGTGGGCGGCGTCGCCCCCGCCGCCGTCGGCGCTCGTGGCGGCGAGGTCGGCGAGTTCCCAGGACTCACCGATGAGCGCGCCCGGCGGCAGCGACTTCCCGACGCGGGAAAGCGCGCGCCCGCCCCAGACTTTCTCCTTCAGGATCGGCGCCAGAACCAGCGGGGTGGGGGTCATGCGGGGATCGGGGTGTCGAGTGAGAGCCAAAGGTGAAAAACTCAAACGCGAGGCGGCGCTCGGGGCGACGGTGACGCGATCCGGGCGGGGGGGAGCACAGACCACGGAGCGCCAGACGCGGGACGATCGGTGAAGACTCTTCCCTCGGGGGGGCGTGAGATCGGCGGGGCTTCAGGTCCGCTCGACCGCGCCGAGCTTGGGGAAAGCCAGTCCGACGACCTCGGCCTCGAAGCAGACATCGCCGCGGACCACGCCCTGCAAGCGGGCGGCGAAACGCTTGAGCCCGAACTTGTGGACGTCGCACAGCAGGAGGAAGTCGTCACCCGGGACCACGCGCCCGCGGAACGAAACGTCCTCGATCCGCGCAAAGCCGGCGAACCAGTCGGGGTGAGCGCCGGTCACGAGGGCGGCCTTCTTGTAATACATGTACGAGGCGAGCTGGGCTCCGGCTTCGATCATGAGCACCCCGGGCATCAGGGGCTCGCCCGGGATGTGCCCGCGGGTCCAGAACTCGGTGGGCTTGACGCGCCAAAGGCCCGTCCCCTTGAGCAGATCATCGGAGTGCCACAGCACGCCGTCGAGCAGCGCCATCTCAAACCGGTGCGGGTTGTACTTGGCGATGGCCTCGCGGTCGGCGATGGGCGGCCGCGCCGGGTCGGCGAGGGCGAGATCGATCAGGGGTGCGACGGGCATGGAGGATCCGTTGGGCGAGGATCAGTCCTTCTCGCCCGCGCCGTCGCCGCGCATCTCGAGAATCTTGTTGCGGACGTCCTGGGCGGCGTTCTTGATCTCCTGCATCTGCTTGCGGACGCGCGTGCCGGCGGCCTTGTTGCCTCCCTCCGCCTTGGCGACGTCCTCTTCCGCCTCGGCGACCAGTCTCTTGAGATTCTCGAACTCCTGCACCGCGGCCTCCTCTCGATCCAGCGATCGATGATGGGTGATGGATCAGCTCGACGGGCCAGACCGGCCCGGGGAACTCGAACAATACCCGACCCGGGCCGTCGTGTCGGCCCGGCCATCGGGGGAACTACTGTGGCCGAAACCGGGTTTCGCCGCAAGTGGGCCGTCGGCGGCTGCGAACGGCCCGGCACGGCACGTCGGGCGGAGTCGGTCGTCGCGCCGGGAGGCCGCAGGGGCGCTTCGGAGTGACCGGTCCGCGGCTTCGGGGCGCGGCGTCAGGGGGTGTCGGGGCCGGGTTCGGTGTGCCGCTTCGAGGACGAACGTTCGCCCCCGATCGCCTTGATTCCACGCTCGCTGACGGAGACCCCCGCGGGGGTCGGTGAGTGCCTCGTTGAAGCCGATGCGAGCGATGGAGCCAGTCGGGGTGTCTCCCGAGTCACCCGCGACCCCGGCTGGCGGGACCGCCCGCGCCGCCGGTGCCGCGGCGGGGAAGGGCGTGATCGAAAGCGCCGTGAGAACAACGGCGGACATTCCTCGCGGGGCCCGGGGCTTTCCGTCGCATGAATGGGTCCGCCGCGCGGTCGTTTCGGTGCGGCGTGGGGAGACAACTTGGCACACCGCCGCACACCGACGGACATCACGGCCGCGATCACTCCGAGCCGGGGGATTCGCCCGGTCCGAGCGTGCGCTCGGCCTCGGGGCCCAGACGGATGACGTTCTTCCCCTTCGACTTGGACTCGCAGAGCAGGCGGTCGGCGTGCTCGAGGAGCGATTCGGCGTCGTGCCCGTCCCACGGGAAGGTGGCCAGGCCGCCGGAAACGCCCAGGCTGGCGCGGGCGTCGTTGCCGAGCTTGCGGAACTGCGTTTGAGCGACCTGCTTCTGGAATCGCCTCGCCAGAGTGAGGATGGACGCGGGGTGGTGGCTGCCGGGTTCGCGCGGGCCGGTGGGTTCGTGGAAGATGACCGCGAACTCGTCGCCGCCCAGGCGGCACACACGGTCGCTGGCCCGCACGACGGACCTGAGCAGGCCCACGACCGCGACCAGAATCTCGTCCCCCGCGGCGTGGCCGAAGCGGTCGTTGTACTGCTTGAAATCGTCGATATCGAAAAGCAGCAGCGAGACGTCGTGACGCGAGGCCTTGGCTTCGGCCAGGGCCCGGGCGAGGAACCCATCGAAGTACCGGCGGTTCCACGCGCCGGTGAGCGGGTCGGTGAAGGCGGCCCGGCGGAGCTGCGACTGCTGCTCGCGCAGCGCCAACCACGAAGCGAGCCAGCGGGCGGCGGGCTCGAGCTCCGGGGTCGGATCGGGCGCCGTGAGGACGCCGAAACTGTGCCCTTTATGCACCACCGGCACCCCCGGGCTCGACGCGGCTGGAGACGGCGTGCCCGGCCCGGAAAGGAACGCGCACTCGCCCAGCGAGCCGCCGCGGGCACGCAGCACCGAGAGGCACGCGGTCACGACGTCACCCCCCGCGAGCAGCGCCTGCAGCGGGGGCTGGGCGGTGCCGAGCGCCGAGACGAGGTCCGCCGAAGGCTGCGCGATGCGGGTTTGACGCGCCGGCTCCGGGGCTGGGGGCACGGGTTGGGGACTCATGACCACCGTGCTGACCGGCACGGCGGGAGCGGCCACGGGCGCGGTGACGAGCACGGATTCCGGCTCAGCCGCGGCTGACGCGGGCGGTGGGTCGCTGGTCGCGGCGGCCCGCTCTGAGAAGTGGTCGCCTTCGCTCGTCACGCCGCGGTTCAGGACCAGAAGCCGCAGCACCCCGGCCGAGACAGGGGGTACCAGCCACGCGTCCAGGCCGAAGGATTTCGGGTCCGGCGCGAGGTTGCGCGAGTGCGTGGAATCGAGCAAGCCGACGATGCACACCTCGGGATCGAGGCGGCGCAGGGCACGGGCCAGTGCCGTCACCTCTTCCTGGGTGACCGTCCCCGGCGCCACGATGACAACGGCGGCGTTCGGAGAATCCGGGCCCAGCGGGGTGCCGAGTTCGCCGACCGCCTCGAAACTGCTGCGGGCCCGGTACAACTCCAGCGACGGCTCGCGTCGAAGCGACTGATCCAGCCCGGTGTTGCCCACGAGCACCACACGGAGCCGTTCCGCAGCGATCGGGGGCGAGGTCGCGCCCGGAGGGTTGGATCGGGCGGGATGGCTCATGGTGCCGGGGCCTTGGGCTGAGGTCGTGCCTCGGTGTTGGGCTTTGGGGTTTCGGTCTCGCGGGTGTCGAGGAGCATCGACACTTCTTCGTCCGTGAGTTCGGGGCGCGGCGGGGCGGGTCTGGACGGCCTCGCGCCGGACTCGGGGGCCGGAGCGTCGGGAGCAAAGTTCGTCGAAGCCGGCGTGAGCCGGAGTTTGGGCCCAGGAACCGGCACGGGCGTGCCCCCG
>CAZDYM010000207.1:548-5115 GCA_964509325.1 uncultured Phycisphaeraceae bacterium | reverse complement strand
CCGGAACCCCGGCCCCCCGGAACCCCGGCCCCCCGGAACCCCGGCCCCCCGGAACCCCGGCCCCCCGGAACTCCGGCCCCTCGGAACTCCGGCCCCTCGGTCCTCCAGCCTCCGCGGTCCTTCGGCCCCCCGGAGCTCGGGGGAACTCGCGGCGTTTGGTTCGCGGCGGCTTCGCGAGACAGGCGGGGCGTCTGTTGTGCCCAGGCCGATCAGACGGACCGTGCGACTGCACCGTTGATGGCACGGGGCGGGCAATCTCCTACCATGCTGCAACAAACTGAAGGATGATCGGTTGAGAAGGTTCAAGGGAGCCCACGCCTGACCGCCGCGCCCATGCCATCTTCGTCTGTTCCGGGGCTTGGGGGAGGGGCTGCGCGCGCGGGCTCGGCGGGGTTGAACGGCGCCGGCGGCTTGGGCGGGGTGAACGTGGGCGGGGGGTTGATCGAGCAGAAGCCGCAGGTGGAAGAGGGGGCGGCGCGGACGATCAACGCGGAGCAGGCGATCCGGCTGCGGGCGGTGCCGTTCAGGCGGGCCGCGGGTCGGCTGCACGTGGCGATGCTCGACCCCGGCGACGACGCGGCGGCGGATGAGATCTCGGTGTTCGCGGGGATGGCGGTGACGCGGCACGGGGCGACCGAGGGCGTGATCCGCGACCTGCTGCGCGAGCACTACGGGACGACGGCGGCGGAGGTGGCGCAGCGGCTCACCAAAGGGGGCGAGCAGCAGACCGACGACCTGGTGGCGAACCTCGAGGCGATCGACGCCGAGGAACTGCACCGGATGGCGGAGCAGCCGACGCTGATCAACCTGGTGAACCTGATCATTCTCGAGGGGGTGCGGGGGCGGGCGTCGGACGTTCACATCGAGCCGTTCGAGAAGCAGTTGAGCGTGAAGTACCGGATCGACGGCGTGCTGGTGCAGCAATCGAGCCCGCCGAAGAAGCTGCAGCCGGCGATCACCAGTCGGGTGAAGATCATGGCGGGGATGAACATCGCGGAGCGGTACGTGCCGCAGGACGGGCACATCACGCTGCGGTTCGAGGGCCGGAAGGTCGACATCCGGGTGTCGACGGTGCCGACGATCTACGGCGAATCGGTGGTGATGCGCATCCTGGACAAGGAGAGCGTGCGGCTCGACCTGGCCCACCTGGGGATGCGGGAGCCGGACCGGGCGGCGATGCAGCGGCTGATCGACCTGCCTCACGGGATGGTGCTGGTGACCGGCCCCACCGGCAGCGGGAAGACGACGACGCTGTACGCGGCGCTGAGCAAGTTGTACGACCCGTCGCTGAAGATCATCACGATTGAAGACCCGGTGGAGTACGAACTGGGGGGGGTGAACCAGATCCCGGTCAACCCCAAGCGCGGGCTGACCTTCGCGACGGGTCTGCGGGCGATCCTTCGGCAGGACCCCGACGTGATTATGGTTGGTGAGATCCGCGACAAGGAGACGGCGGACATCGGGGTGCGCTCGGCGCTGACGGGGCACCTTCTGTTCAGCACGCTGCACACCAACGACGCGGTGAGCGCGGTGGGTCGGCTGCTCGACATGGACGTGGAGCCGTTCCTGCTGGCGAGCGTGCTGGAAGGGGTGATCGCGCAGAGGCTGGGTCGGCGGCTGTGCCCGCACTGCCTGCAGAAGGCGCCGCTGCCGGAGGCGGCGCGGCACCGGCTGGCGGCGGCGGAGCACGCGCTGTTCCCGGCGGGGGAGGCGTTCGTGGGGCGTGGGTGCGAGAAGTGCGACAACGCCGGCACGCGCGGGCGGGTCGGGTATTACGAGGTGCTGGAGATCAACCCGGCGATGCGGGCGGCGATCACGCAGCGGCTCAGCGCGCCGGAACTCATCAAGATGGCGAACCCCAACCACTGCACCATGCGCCGCGACGGCTTGATCAAGGCATCGCAGGGGCTGACGACGGTGGATGAGGTGATGCGGGCGACGCAGGACATCGAGGAGGTGCGGTAGGCGTGCCGGTGTTCCGCTACCAAGTCGCGTCGGCGGTCGGGGGTGGAGGGCCCGCCGTGGGCGCCGCCGGTGGTCCCGCCGCGGGCGGGGGTTTTCGGCTGATCGAGGCGCCGGACCGGGCCGCCGCTCTGCGGACGCTGGTGCAGCGCGGGGAGGCGCCGGCGCGGCTGGAAGAGATGAAAGAGGGGCTGTCGTCGGCGGAGGCGGCGCGCACGGGGCGGGGCGGGCGGGTGTCGCGGGCGGAGATGGCGCTGGTCGTGATGGAGGTACCGGGACCGGGGCCTGTGATGAACGCGGGGCTGCCCTTGGTCGCGGCGTTGAAGACGATCGCTCGCCAGGGGCGTGGCCCGGCGCAGGCGCGGATGTTCGAGCACCTGCTGGAGCGGGTCGAGGCGGGCGACCCGCTGAGCGACGCGATGGAGGGATTCGGAAAGCCGTTCACGGACCTGGTGGTCAGCCTGGTGCGGGCGGGCGAATCGGCGGGTCGGCTCGGGGAGACGCTGAAGCACGCGTCGCAGCTGCTGGAGCGGGATCAGAAGCTGCGCTCGCAGGTGATGGGGGCGCTGCTGTACCCGGCGATCATCGGGTCGCTGATCGTGGTCGCGATCGTGGTGGTGGTGACGTTCGTGGTGCCCAAGGTGCTGGGCGCGGTGGGCAGCGTGGGGGGCGTGCGGCTGCCTTGGCCGACGCAGGTGGTGCAGGGCGTGGCGGTGTTCTTCGGGGCGTGGTGGTGGCTGATCCTGGGGGGCGGCGCGGCGGGGGTGTGGGCGTTTTCGCGGGCGCTGGCGACGCCGGCGTTCCGGCTGGGGTTTGATCGGTTCATGCTGACGGTGCCGCTGATCGGGCCGCTCTTGCGGGACGTGGCGGTGGCGCGGTTCACGCGGACGCTGGGGACGCTGGTGGGGGCGGGACTTCCGGTGCTGGCGGGCCTGCGGATCACGCGGGCGGTGCTGGGGAACAAGGCGATGGAGGGCGCGATGGACGAGGTGTCCGAGGCGGTGGCGGGGGGAAGCACCATCGCCGAACCGCTGGAGGCGACGGGGTACTTCCCGAGCCTGCTGACGCAGATCGTGGGGCTGGGGGAGCGGACGGGGAAACTGGACGAGATGCTGACGCAGGCGGCGGACGCGTTCGAGGAGAAGACCGAGCAGACGGTGAAGACGGTGACGACGATCCTGCCGCCGCTGCTCATCGTGGTGATGGCGATGGCGGTGGGCTTCATCGTGCTGGCGATCCTGCTGCCGTTGCTGGAGTTGCAGGAGGCGGCGAGCCGGGCGATGTGAGCCCGGAAAGCGTCGGGCATCAGGCCACCGGCAGTCGGCACTGGGCACTGGGCATCGGGAAGCAAGCGGAACCTGGACGGAGAACACTCATGAGAACGCAGAGGACGGCTACATGTTCTGGCGGGCGCGTCGCGCGGGCCCGCGGGTTCACCTTGATCGAGGCGATCGTGGTGGTGGTGATCATCGGGGTGCTCGCGGCGGTGATCGGGCCGCGGCTGCTGTCGCGGGTGGGTCAGAGCAAGCGGGCGGTGGCGGAATCGAACGCGGCGAGCCTAGCGACGGCGATGAAGCTGTTCATCGCGGACCACTCCAGCCCGCCGGACGGCGCGACGATCGATGTCCTGTGGGAGAAGCCCTCGACGGTGGAAGAGGGAAAGGTGTGGGAGCCTTACGTGGACTCGGCGGACAAACTGAAGGACCCATGGGGGAACAAGTTCGTGCTGGTGATCCCCGGGCAGAAGAACTATGACTTCGACATCGTGAGCTACGGGGCCGACGGGAAGCCGGGCGGCGAAGGGGACAACGCGGACGTGGTGAAGCCGTGATGATGCTCCCTCGGCGTCCCCGTGGTGCCCGCCTGAGCCCGAGGGGGTTCACGCTCGTCGAACTTGTCGTGGTGATCGTGCTCCTGGGGGTGGTCGCCGGGCTGGCTGCGCCGCGGCTGATGTCCACGGGATCGAGGCGCGCGGAAGCGAACATGCGGGAGGTGGCCGACCTGCTGGGGGTGGCGGCGCGGCGGGACGCCTCCTCGGGCGGGCAGGCATCCGAGACGCAGCGGCTGGTCTTTGACGCGGAGAAGCGCAGCGTCGCGCTGCAGGTGCGGCGGGCGCGGACCAATGCCCGCGGCGAGACGGAGGACGCGGGTGTGTGGCGGCCCGACCCGCTCGCCTCGGCGGTGAAACTGGAGCACGTGCGGATCGCGCGCGCGGTGGTGGACGGGGTGGCGGCGGACGATCGGGGGTGGACGCTGGACTTTGTCCCGGGGCAGGTCAGGCCGACGTTGGAGCTGGTGGTTGAGGCCGGGGCGGCGGGGGGCGACCCCGACGGTACCCTCGATTTCTACTGTGTGCACTACTATCCCGAGCATTTCGACGAGGACCTCTCGCCCTTCCATCATCCCAAGTCGTATTGGGGCCTCGACAAGCCCGTCGTCATCGCCGAATTCCCCTCCAAGGGCATCAGGTCCTACGACGGTAAAATCTGCGTGCCAGAGAAGCAACTCACCACCGAGGAAGCCTGGCGCTGGGCCATCGAGCAGGGCTACGCCGGCGCTCTCTCCTGGACATATTCCAACCATGACGGATTCGGCGGGCTCAACG
>CAZDYM010000207.1:0-520 GCA_964509325.1 uncultured Phycisphaeraceae bacterium | reverse complement strand
CTCTATGGCGAGTTCATCCAGATGGATCGCTCCGAGCTAGACCGGAGCCCTGCCTTAGTGAAGCCGATCGAGAACGTGATCTTATCCGCCGCCAAGCGCGAGCACCCCGACTTTATCGATCTTACCGAGCACATACAGGACAAGGAAGACGGAAGAAAGCTCCGCTTTAGCATCGCCTCGCAGAGCGACGAGTCCGTGCTTCTTGCAAGCGTTGACGCTTCCGGCATGCTCTCGGTCTCCATCCCAGAGGGAGGCAAGCCGGGATCGAGCAAGATCGCCGTGAACGCCCGCGATAGCTATGGCAACGAGACGCAGGTATCGTTCATACTGCACGTGATCGATCCCGATAGGGGGAATGTGGCCCTCTTTAAGCCGGTCAAGGCGAGCAGCCTCGAGGACGAGGAGAAGCTCGCCGAGTATGCGGTCGACGGGAACCCCAAGACCAGGTGGTCATCAGAGTACCGCGACGCCCAGTGGCTCGTCATCGACCTTCAGGGTCAATTCATGATGCAGAAGGCAG
>CAZDYM010000206.1:0-5149 GCA_964509325.1 uncultured Phycisphaeraceae bacterium | reverse complement strand
GGGCTCGCTCGGCGCGGTGACGGCGCAGGCCGGCAAAGCGCTGGCGACGCCCGCGGTGCGGCGCCTCGCCCGCGACCTCAACGTGGACATCGACCGCGTGGTCGGCTCCGGCATCGGGGGACGGGTGACCGAGAGCGATGTGCGCGCGGCGAGCGCGGGCGGGGGCTCGGGCACGCCGGCTCCACGAGCCGAGTTCGATTCGTCAGGTGCTTCACGCGCGGCCGAGTCCGCGACCCTGTCGGCTCGGAGAGCCGACCTGCCGGTGACCCCGGTGCCGCAGCAGTCGATTCTGCCGGCCCGCCCGCCGGTGCTGGTTCCGGCGGTGGGGGGGGAGTCGCAGCGCGTGCCGTTCCGCGGCGTGCGCAGGACCATCGCCAACCGCCTCCGTCAGAGCGTCGACCGGGCCGTCCACTTCTCCGTCATGGACGAGGCCGACGTCACCGAACTCGACGACGTCCGCAAGCGGATGGGGGCGGCGAGCGGTGAGAAACTGTCGTACCTCCCGTTCGTCGTCTCGGCGGTCTGCCGCGCCCTCAAGCAGTTCCCCTCGCTCAACGCCCACGTGAACGACGAGGCCGAGGAGATCGTGCGGCATTCGCGGGTCCACATCGGCATCGCCACCGACACCGAGCAGGGGCTGACGGTCCCGGTCATCCCCGGGGCGGACTCGATGGGCGTTCTGGAGTTGGGGCGTCACATCACGGAAGTGGCCCGGATGACCCGCGACCGCTCGATCCCGCGCGAGCGGCTCGGCGGCAGCACGTTCACCATCTCCAACGTCGGCTCCTACGCGGGCCGCTTCGCCACCCCGATCATCAACTACCCGGAAGTGGGCATCCTGGCCGTTGGGCGCACCCGCGACGCGGTGCTGGCCAAGCGCGGCGGGATCGCGGTGGCCAAGGTGCTCCCGCTCAGCCTGACCTGTGACCACCGCTGCGTGGACGGGGCGGAGGCGGCGCGGTGCCTGCAGGCGATTATGGACCTGCTGCAAGCGCCTGATCAACTCCTGACGCCGGCGCGGTGAGCATCCCGCGCCAAGATCGCATGAAGATCGTGTAAAGAAGCGGACGCGTGTCTCGGTGTGGACCGGTTGTGGAGCGTTCCCACCCGGGGCGCGGCCGCGGCGCCGAAAGACCGGACGGACCGGCGTTTGCGATGGCCGAGGGTCCGCCTCACGAAGTTCGCTTCTTCTCTGTTTGCGCCTTTGGCGGCACCCTTCTTGGGGAATCCCGCCAAACAAACCGGCACATTCTCGCGCCAACCTACCGGGCTCTTCACGATTTCTGAACATGGCTGGAGCATGCTTCTCGGCACGAGTCGCGGCGCGGGCGTTGTGCCCGTTCCGTCGAGTCGGTGCGAACAGGAGCAGCAGCAGATATGCCCAAGTCCCTCTCTCTCCCGAGGCCGGCCCGCAAGCGAGCGCGCGGCTTCACGCTGGTCGAACTGTTGGTCGTCGTCGCGGTGATCGCGCTTCTCATCGGACTGCTCCTGCCCGCTCTGGGCAAGGCGCGTGAGTCGGGGCGCGAGATCAAGTGCGCCGCCAACATCCGCAACATCGGCCAGGCCGCCGAGATGTACGTCGCCTCGTCCGAGGTGTACCCCTTGGCGTACGTCTATCCCTCGTCCGAGCGCGGCTTCGCGTGGCGCGTCTCCGATCAGCAGATCAACAACCCCAACCCCGCCAACGGCTATCTCCACTGGTCTTCGTTCCTTCTGGAGCAGGAGAACGGCGCGCTCTCGCACGAGGCCTTCCAGTGCCCGTCGGTGTACAACGGCGGCGCGCCCCGCACCAACCCCGGGCGGGACACCCAGTACTGGGAGTCCTGGCAGCAGAACGACCTGGGCGCCACCCGCGCCTCCACGTCGGAACTGCCCGAGGACCGTCAGGCCTTCCGCATGGCGTACGCCGTGAACGCCGCGATCATGCCCCGCAACAAGCTCGACCCCGCGTCCTCGCGTCAGGCCCGTTTCGTCCGCCCGACGTGGATCAAGAACGCGGCCCGCACCATCATGGCCACCGAGTTCCTGGACCTGGACCAGTGGCAGTCCATCGCGGTGGACAGCAAGAGCAAGTCGCACCGACCGATCACCCCGTTCCGCTCGCCCTCCGGGGCCTCGGGCGCGGCGATCTTCGACGTTCCCGACGTCGCCGGCAACAACAACCAGCGGTTCTTCTACCCGCGTGAGAACCAGATCAAGCGGCTGGACCTGCTGGGCGCGGGGGCGATCGAGGACGGAGACTCTGAACTCAACGCCGTGGGTCGCCACCACGCCGGCAAGGACAGCCTCGGCGGCAGCGTGAACATGCTGTTCGTCGACGGGCACGTCGAGAAGAAGACCGTTCTGCAGAGCATCAACGAGCGTCTGTGGGGCGATCAGTTCTACAGCCTGACCGGCAGCGGGACCAAGATCCCCTTGTCGAGCCAGGGTCAGTGATCGACGGCGGGCGGGGCCCCGGCGCCCGTCCGCGTGAACCAAGTCCTCACGCCGCCCCGCGATCACCCGTGGCGCGGCGCTTCAACCGACTTCAACGTCTTCGTGGGAGCCCGGGACTCGGAGCCCACCGGCACATGCCTCGGGCGCTCGGACATTTCGACAGGACGACCAGCCCCCGTGTGCGTTCGACCGCGGGGCCACAGCGCGGTGAACCCCGCGCCGACGCTGTCGCTCTGTTCCGATCTCCCCGCCCTCCCGCCCGGACGCGTCGCTTCGGTTGATCAGTTGCCGACTCAAGCGTGTCGATTCCGTTCCCCTTCACCCTCGCCTCGGAGAGAGAGACGATGCAGAACAAGAACCTGAACAAGTTGATGCTCCTGGCCGCCTGTGGGACCGCCCTCGGCCTCGCCCAGTCGGCGAGCGCGCAGACTGTGGTCAACATCTCGGGCGCGACGCTCTTCCAGAACTTCTTCCGCGCCGGCGCCTCGACCGTTGACTTCATCGACGTTGACGGCGACGGCCGCTGCAAGGACTGCCCCGGCAACGCCACCGACCAGCTCGCCAACTTCGACGTTCCCCCCTCGTTCAACACCGACGAGACCGGGCCCGGCCAGTTCTGGTGCGTCCAGTACTTCTCGGCGGGCTCGGTGAAGGGCTACCAGGCGCTCGTGTCCTACGGCTCGCCCAAGCCCTACGCCACCAACGCGGAGAACACCGCGCCCGGCCTGCTGATCAACGACCTCAGCCTCGCGATTCACAACCGCGGCTTCTGGTTCGGCACCGGCGGCACCATCGTCCCGGGTCTGCGCAACGCCGGCAACCCCTACGGCAGCCCCGTCCGCTCCACCACCGACGGGACCTACACCGCGACCTACTCGAATCCTCCCACCCCCTCGGCGGGCGGCCTGCGGGTGGACATCGCTCCGCTCGACGTCGACCCGTTCTGGGGCCAGCAGTTCCCCGGCACCGGGGCCTTCGACAAGAAGCCCGGTGACGCCGGCTACGGCCGCAACCTCTTCAGCCCCGTGAACAAGGACGGCACCCCGGTGGTCGGCCCCGGCGCTTCGCAGCAGCTCGTCGACATCTCCGCCGACGGCCGCACCCTCTACACCGGCACCGGCACCGGCGACGCGAACACCATCTTCGGCACCCCGATCGTCTACAACACCGTCGCCGCCCTGGTGAACCTGGGCGTCGGCCGCAGCGAGATCCGCCAGTCCGACCTGCGCCACCTCAACGCCACCGGGCGCATGCGCAACGGCGAGAACCTCATCATGATCACCCGCGAGGCGGGTTCGGGCACCCGCAACGCCTTCGTGAACAGCATCTGCCTCGACCCCTCGTGGGGCGTTGGCGAGAACGTCGGCGGCGACAACTCCAACACCGTCAACTTCTCCCAGAACCTCGGCCCCAACTGGCTGCCCTCCAACAAGGTCGGCTCGGGTGACGTGGAGTCGACGATGGTCAACACCCGCCTCGGCATCGGCTACACCGGCACCGAGCGCTACACCAACAACGGCCTCAACGGCCGCATGGAACTGCTCGCTATCAAGCCCGACCTCACCAACGGGTCCGACGCCGTCGGCTCCTTCGCCCGCCCGACCGCCAACAACCAGATCTTCAACAACCCGCTCCGCGGCGACAACACCTCGGGCTACATGATCGGCGGCATCCAGACCTTCGCGACCATCGGCGACCCGCTCGCCGCCCCGCCCGCCCAGGGCGGCATCAGCAACGGCAACCAGCCGATGGACAACCTCCAGGCCGCCGCCTACATCAACAACATCACCGAGTCCATCCTCGCCTTCACCAGCAACCCCAGCCAGGACTCCAGCACCTCGTCGCCCGGTGAGTTCCTCGGCATCAACTTCATCTTCACCAACGTCCCCGAGTTCATCCAGCAGCAGCTCAACCCCTGCGGCTGGGTGCCCAACCCCAACTTCGCCTCGGGCGCCGTCGCCCGCACCTTCGCCCTCAGCAACTCGGTCTTCGGCCGCCCCGCCACCGCCCCCTTCTACAACAACTTCGGGCAGTCCGGCCTCAACGGCCGCGTCCCCACCCGCACCACCGGCCAGACCTACTCCGACGGCACCACCGGCGCCGCCACCACCTACATCCTCCAGGACGGCACCACCGCCACCTACGGCAGCACCAGCTTCCCCGCCCGCAACCGCATCGCCGGCGATTTCTCGGGCAACGGCGTGCGTGACATCGGCGACGTCCCCGACATGATCGCCGCCTGGCGCCAGCGCAACGGCGGCCCCGCCTGGATCGCCCCCAACGGCTCCGGCCCCATCGCCGGCGAGCTCGGCACCAAGGCCTCCATCGAGATCCTCGGCGACTTCAACTGCGACGGCAACTTCACCACCCAGGACGTCCGCTTCTTCGCCGACGGCCTGGCCATGGTCGGCGGCATCGCCGACCGCAAGGCCGGCTTCACCGCCGTCGATAGCGCCTTCGGCGGCAACTTCTTCGGCACCACCAAGGCCACCGGCGCCGCGTACGTCAACGGCGACAGCCGCGCCGATATCGCCGGCGGCCCCGGCCGCACCGCCAACTTCCAGCCCATCGCCCAGGACGGCGCCATCAACGGCCTCGACATCGACTTCGTCTACAGCCAGTTCCGCGGCCTGGGCGACAGCGTCCTCAACTGGGACAACACCGCCGACGCCGTCGGCAAGGACTACGGCGCCAACATGACCTCGGGCGATAC
>CAZDYM010000205.1:2956-5173 GCA_964509325.1 uncultured Phycisphaeraceae bacterium | reverse complement strand
CATCGGCGCGAGCGCGTGCGGCGGGGAAGCGTGCCACCGCCGGGCAAAGGGACCGAGCGCCCCGGGTGAGCGGGCCCGCGCGGCACCGCGCCGCCGAGGTGTACGGTGCGCTGCTGGAGCGGTACCCGGACGCGCGCTGCGAACTGGCGCACGACCCGGGGCGTCCTCACCAGCTGCTCATCGCCACGATTCTGTCGGCGCAGGCGACCGACGCGAGCGTGAACAAGGTGACGCCGGCGCTCTTCGAAGCGTTCCCCACGCCGGGCGATTTCGCGGCGGGGCGGCCCGAGGACATCGAGCCGTACATCAGGTCCATCGGCCTGTTCCGGAACAAGGCTCGGGCGGTGCACGAATCGATGCGGGCGGTGGTGGAACGATTCGGGGGCGAGGTCCCGCGGACGATGGAGGAACTGCTGACGCTGCGCGGGGTGGCCCGCAAGACGGCGAACGTGGTGCTGGGCAACGCCTTCGGCATCAACGCGGGGGTGGTGGTGGACACGCACGTGGAACGCCTGTCGAAGCGGTTCGGGTTCGCGCCGGCGAGCGCGAGCGCCGCGGAGATTGAGCGTCGCCTGATGGCGCTGTTCCCGCGGGAGACCTGGTGCATGCTCAGCCACCTGCTGATTTTCCACGGGAGGCGCGTGTGCAAGGCGCGGGGCGGGTCGTGCTCCGGTGACGCGATCTGTCGGCGCTGGTGCTCGAACGCGCGGGGTGCGGGCAAGGAGCGGTGAGGGTTGTCCGCGTCTGGTCCGCGTTGCCCGGACCACGGGTCGGACCGCATGGCGACTGGTGGCGAGTGGGGCGTGTGGGGGCGCGTGCCGCGAGAACCGGTGAGGGTGGATCAGCTTCCGCCGCAACCGCCGCCGCAACCGCCGCCGCAGCCTCCACCTCCCCCACCATCGGCACCTCCGTCGCCCGCGGCGCTTCCGCCGGCGTCACCGGAGGACGGTGCTCCCGTGTCGGGGGCGGGCTCCCCCGCATGGGTCGCTGGCGATGTCTTGTCGCTCTGGCTGGGGCCTGGGCCGGGGTGAGCGGCCCCGCCGCCGGTGCTCCACCACCACCAGCCGAACGCGCCGTCCGAGCCGTGGGCGGAGGTGGGGCTCAGCGCGGAGCCGCCCGCGTTCTGCTGTCGCCGGCGGTGTTCGATCTGCGCTCGCGCGCCCGCGCTTGCCCGCATCAGCGCCAGCGTTCCGAGCAGCATCACCGCGACGAGCCCGACCATGCCGACGATCGCCCAGGCGACGGCGTTGCCGGTTGTCAGCGTGGGACCGAAGGCGCAGCCTGTGCCCGCCGCGCCGAAGCCGAGCAGCGCCATCGCCGCCATGGCCGCCCGCTTCCAGGCGGGGCGCGTCGGTGGTGTGGAAGAGTCCCGCGCTGTCACGGGCCGGGGAGCCGCGGCTTCGGGCCCGGGTGACGGCGTGCCGGTGTCGGGGGCGGGCCAGATGTCGCTCGGCGGTTCTTCGCCGAAGATGACTCGATAGGCCGCGAGGGTGTCGCGGTACCAGCGTCGGTAGGTGTCGGCCTGGTTGTCGCGTCCGGTGTCGGGGTCGTGGTGGAGCGGTCGTCCCAGGGTGTGCTTGCACAGGTCGTCCCAGTAGTTCCGCGTGAACAGCAGGTGGGTGTGCCATGCTTCGTCGACATCGGGTGGCGGCGAGACCGGCGCGCCGCCCGTCGCGGCGATCACCAGGAACCGTCGGTACTCCTCCACCACGCGCAGCGCGTGCAGGGCGGTCCAGTGGTTGTCGCGCATGAGCCGCCGCACGAAGGCGAGCGGGCGCTGCGGATCGCCGATAACCAGGCGTCGGACGGCCGACGCCACGCGTTGGCGCTCGGGGTCCGAACTCGTGGGAGCGATGGGCGGGGCGCCGTGCGCGAGGGCCGAGGCCGCGTCGATGCCGTGGATCATCTCGATGCTCATGGGGCGTCTCCTTCGTTGCGCCGCCGCCGAACCGGCTGTGCGGCGAGCGTCGGCACGGATCGGCCCGGCCCCACGCCGCCCGCGACGGACCGCCGCCGGCGCGATGGGCCGACCCCGGAAATCCGGCCCACCCGGCGCTGTTCCGCTCGGGGACTTCGTGTGGTTGAGGCGCCGTCCCACGCCGACTCGGACAATCCCGCCCGGGACGCCGCGCGGCGACGCGCCGCGAAACCGGGCCCGGGTCGGGGGTTCGTCGGGTTGCTGGGAACCGTGCGTCTGATGATGGGGTGAGGCGTGCT
>CAZDYM010000205.1:0-2845 GCA_964509325.1 uncultured Phycisphaeraceae bacterium | reverse complement strand
CACTCACTCTTCACGCGCCGGTCGGTGGTGCGAGGGCCTTTTTTCCCGCGTGGAACGGGTGGAACGCGTGGAACGCGGGGAACGCGACCGCGGCGCAGGTGTGCGAGCGGCGCGCGGGGGCACGGGGAAAGCGGCGCCCGCGGCGCGGTCAGGGCCGCCGCCCTATCATGCCCGGATGTTGGCCCGCGGAGTCCTGACCAGGGGCACCGGCGCGCCGCCCCCAGGGTGTAGCTCAGCTTGGTAGAGCGCGGGGTTTGGGTCCTCGAGGCCGCTGGTTCAAATCCAGTCACCCTGACTTTCTCGGAGATCGAGCCCTTCGGCGGGCGTGTCGAAGGGTCGCGGCTTGTTGCGGGCGCTGCTTTCGGCGGTGGGCGCGGGCGTCGGGCCCCTCGACGGCGAGTTCGGCGTGCCGCCCGGCCCGATTCGCGGAGTCCGCGGCGCGAACAGCGCTCGGCGCGCCGGCGTACGCTTGCGTGCGATGACCACCAGCGAGCCCATCCCCTGCCCGGAGCCGGCCCAGACTGAGGCGGAGATCACGCCGCTGGCCGCGATCAAGGACCCCGCGGAGCGTGCGGCGGTGGCGCGGATGCGCGGGCTGTACCACCTGGCCGACCCCGTTCGGTACCTGCCGGACGTGGCGCCGACGCGGGTGCCCCGGCATGTGGCGATCATCATGGACGGGAACGGGCGGTGGGCGCAGAAGCGCGGCTTGGCGCGGATGGCCGGTCACAAGGCGGGGTCGCGGCTGATCCGGTCCACGCTGGAAGAGTGCCGACGGCTGGGGGTCGAGGTGCTGACGCTGTACTCGTTCAGCCTGGAGAACTGGAAGCGGCCGGCGGAGGAAGTGAACTTCCTCATGGACCTGTACCTGGCGTACATGGACATGGAGCGGGCGCACCTGGTGGACACCAACTGCCGGTTTGTGCAGATCGGTCGGCGGGAGGGGCTGCCGCAGTTCGCGCTCGACGCGCTGGACCGGACGGTCGAGGCGACCAAGAACTGCACGGGGACGACGCTGTGCCTGGCGGTGAACTACGGGAGCCGGGCGGAGATCACCGACGCGGTGCGTTCGATCGCGCGGGACGTGAAGGCGGGGCGGGTTTCGCCGGACGCGGTCGATGAGCGGACGATCCAGAGCCGGCTGTACACGGCGGGGCTGCCGGACCCGGACCTGCTGATCCGCACGGCGGGCGAGATGCGGGTGAGCAACTACCTGTTGTGGCAGATCTCGTACGCCGAACTGCACGTGATCCCGACGCTGTGGCCGGATTTCACGAACGAGGACTTGCGAGAGGCGATCCGGTCCTACGCGAGGCGGGATCGGCGCTTCGGGGGTCTTGGGGACACGGGCGGCACCTAGATGCCTGCCGGATTACTCACCGCGGCGCCCGGTTCGCGAGAAACGCGGCCTCACCCCGGCGAGCGCCGCGGGCGCGGTAGAAGGCGGAGAGAAGGCGGCTGTGGGGGATCGGGTGTGGGTGACCGACGCGAGGGCGAGCGATCGGCGCGTTCGATCGCTTCGCGTGCTCACCTCTTCGCGCCTTCAGTCCTTCGCGCCTTCAGAGCGGCACACCCCCCGGGCGAGGCTCGTTCCTGACGGGCGGGGTTGTGTCGGGGCTTACTCGCAGGGCACGCCGAAGCGGGAGAGGAAGATGGTGAGGTCCTGGGTGTTGATGGCGCCGTCGTAGTTGATATCGCCGAGGGAGCCGATCGAGGCGGGCTGTCCGAAGCGGGACAGGAAGACGACGAGGTCGCTGGTGTTGCGCTGGTTGTCGCTGTTGAGGTCGCAGAAGCACTGCTTCGGGGAGGCCGTGACGCCGGGCGTTGCGCGCAGGGCGGCGATGTCGTCGGCGGAGACGGCGTAGTCGTACACCTGGACTTCGTCGATCTGGCCCTGGAAGTAGCCGGTCGCGCCGCCGCTGGAGAAGTAGATGCCTCCGACCATGAACGAGGGGGTGGGGTGCGGGTTGGGGCCGGCGTTGGCGTTGAAGTCCTCGCGGACGCCGTCGACCCAGAGTTCGCGGATGGTGGTGGTGCCGATGAACCGGTAGACGGCGACGAGGTGGTGCCACTGCCCGTCGGTGAGGACGGTGGTGCCGTCGCAGGTGTTCCCGGGAAAATCGTTGAGGTAGAACTGGGCGCGGAGGGGGTTGGAGTAGCCGGTGCCCAGGTCGACGGTGAGGATGTAGCCGTTGAGGATCCCGGTGAAGTGGCGTGAGACGACAACCAACGGGTTGACGGTGTCGGTGGTGCGGACCCAGGCCGAAATGGAGAACTCCGGGTTGGCGTCGATGGCGTACGTGTTGCCCATGGTCACGTAGCCGCCGCCGTGGGTGGGGAAGTTGACGCAGTTGCCTTCGACCCCGCCCGGGGCGAAGGCGGCGTTGCCGGTGAGGGTGCCGTTGGCACCCGGGGCGGAGTTGGCGGCGGTGGTGCCGGAGGACTCGTTGAAGGTCCAGCGCCCGATGGGCTGGGCGTGAGCGGTGAGCGCGAGGCCGTGCAGCGTGCAGAGCGCGGCCGCGGTGAGCGTGATGCGTCGCATGGGTGGTCTCCTCCAGAAGGTTTGAGGTATGTCGCGGGTGCGGCGAGGGCAGCGTACCGCCGGGCCCCTCGATCGCCTACGCCCAAAACCGGTCAAGGCCAAGGCCCGAGAAGAAATGGTGTTGGGCGCGCGGGCGACCAGCCTCGGCTGCGCAGGGGCCGAGCGAGCCCTTGGTATCGGCTTTTTCTTGAGTTCGGTGCCGCGGCCCAACCGGAAACTCAAGCACACGGATGACGGCACGATTCCGGCGGGCGCGACCATCGAGCCGGTGCGTTGGTGGGGGATGAGCGAGGGCCGGCGGGG
>CAZDYM010000204.1:0-5192 GCA_964509325.1 uncultured Phycisphaeraceae bacterium | reverse complement strand
TCCCGCCCCCGGGGTTGAACCCGGAACCGCTCGGAGGCGGCGCCGCGTTCGTCGGCGCCAGCGGCGCTCGCGCGGTCGGGGCGTGCGGAATCGGGTCGGTGCCGTCGGGACGCGGTCTGGCCATGAAGCCTCTCGTGCGCGGGGCGCGAAGGTTTGCGAACACATTGCCGGTCTGGCGAACGGCGTGGATGCAAGTCTATCGTCCGCGTCGGGCGTCGGCTGGATGCGGGACACCCGAACCAAACTCGGGGCACCCCGCCCCCGCCCGCACAAACCCAACGCGCGGATAACCGCCGGTTCAACCTCGCCGCACACCGGCCGAGTCGCCCGCCGGTGGTTCACCGGTGGATGGATAACTCGTTTCGGGCTCCGCGCCGCGTTCGGGTGCCCCACGCACCGGGCGCCCGCCGCCCACCGACCCGATCAGCGCCGCCTTGGCCCGCTCGAACTCCTCCTCCGACATCGCCCCCTTGACCCGCAGTTGACGCAGGTCGTGCAGCGTGAGCGGCGCTCCGCCGGCGTCCTCGTTCGCCAGCAGCCGACGACGCAGTTTCAGCATCACCACCGCCAGCACCAGCACCGCCGCCACCAGCACGCCCACGGCGACGAGGACCTTCCCAACATCAAGATTCGCGGCACTCTGGGCGAGCATGTTCAGAAGACCGCATTCTAGAGCCCCACACGGGCTTCCTGGCCGCCAACGAGCCGGAAGCGCGCGCGACGATCGAGACACAAATTGCGAGCATCAACAGTCCAACGGCACGAACGAACAGTCCATCGGCACGAACGGCCCGGGGTGAGCCCCGCATCAGAACATCGCCCCGTGCCAGTGACCTCGGGACTTGCCCCCCGCCCCCCGCCTCTCGCCCCCCGCCTCTCGCCCCCCGCCCCCCGCTTCCCCTGCGGCTTCGCCTCCGCGACGCTCCGCCTCCTTCCTGCGCGATCTCCGCGTCCTCCACCGCGAGAACGGTTAGGCCGCGGCCTTCTTCTTCGCCGCCGGGTCCGCCTTGCTGGCCATCGCGTTCAGGCCCGAGACCCCGCCCCCGAACTGGTAGATCGCTCCCACGATCGCCACCGAAGCGGTGATGATCGGCACGATCAGCTTGTTCCCGGTCATGGCGTCGCTCATCCCGCCGCGCCAGGATTCCACCTGCATGAGCGCGGCCATGAAGCCGAGCACCAGCATGGTGGACCCCCCGATGGAGGTCAGCAGGATGACCACGGCGCGGAACGCCATGAACGCCAGCATCCCGACGACCACCAGCCCGATGACCGCGCCGTACTGGTGCTGCGCGGTGGGGAAGTTCAGGGCGGTCCAGATGTTGGCCCCCGCGAACGCGCCCGCCAGCCCGCCGAACAGCGCGACCGCGAACCGCAGCATCGGCCACGCCGACACCGCGAACAGCACGCCCATGCACGCCGCCACCACGTTGGTGCCGCCGATGCGGTCGCCCAGCATGGTGCCGGCGTAGATGCCCATGATCGCCGCCAGCAGCAGGATCACCCCCTTGTGCCAGCGGTACCCGTTCAGCACGCACAGCGCGCCGACCACAATGAAGATGCACGACCACACGATGTGCACCCGCGACAGCACGTCGTTCAGGCTGGAAGGATCCACCAGGAAGTCCCACTTCCCGTTCAGCCGGTCCTGCATCTGCTTGAACGGGTTGACGCCCGCGCCCGACAGGGCCCGCGCCAACGAATCGGTTGAAGACTCCGCCGCCGGCGCCGCCCCAGACTCCGACGCCTCCCCGGGCGCCGACGCGCTCGGGGGCGACGGCTCCGTCAGGTCCACCGTCGCGTCCGGCGCGGCGAGCGTGCTGACCGAAAGGACCAACGTGGCGAGAAGGTTCAGCATGGCGATTGACCAGTCGAGAGCGGACCGCCGGCGTGCGCACCCGCCGGCACGGCAACGCCGCGGACCCGCGCCGCGACGTCACCGATCACGCCTTATCGGCACCCCGCCGCGTCATCGCCCACTGAATGCACGTCCCGATAACCGCCATCACCCCCACGCACACCACCCGTGTCCATGTCGCGCCCAGGTCCCATCCCGCCGGGCGCATCCCTCCCCGAGCCATCATCTCCATCAGGGCCGGCACCCACAGCATCGCACCCGCCAGCGCCGTCACCCCGGCGCTGCTCCGCTTCGGGAAAAACAGCCCCAGCCCCACCCCCACCGTCCCGGCACCCACCGCCGCCAGCGCGATCCCGGTCCGGTGCTCCCGCGGCAGGTCGTTCCACACCGGCCTCATCCGCTCCGCGAGCCGCTTCGTCGAATCCCGAAGGTCCTCCGCCGAGCGCACCGCGAAATCCACCGCCGGGTCGGCACCTCCGCCACGCAGCGATTCCCGCACCGATTTCAGCGTCTCGTTCGAGGCTTCCAGCACGCCGCCGTCATCCGCCTCTTGGCCCCCCTCCGTGATGGCCCTCACTTCCAGCTCCAGCCCGCGCGCCGGCGTCCCGTCCGCGACTCCCGTGCCGCCCGACGCCGCGCCCCCGCCCACATCGTTCTTCAGATTCCGAGCGGCACCCGGCGCGACCACGATGAACACCAGCAGCGCCGCGATCACCCCCAGCACCACGCCCTGGATCATCCCCACCGACAGCCGGAAACTGATCAGCCCCGCCATGAACCCGACCAGGGCACCCAGCCCCGCCGGGACCCACGGGTGAACCCCTGCCCCCAGCAGCCCCGGCACCAGGTACCCCGCCAGCCCCCCCGCCAGCAGCCCGATCACCCCGAACCCGAACTTCAGTGTCGCGTGCCCGAACAGCCACAGCACGACACCGACCACCCCGGCCCCCACCAGCGCCCACTGGGGCAAGGAAACCCACGCCTGGCTCCCGACGTCCGACGCCGCCAGCAGCCAACCGAGCGGAATGGTCTGAGCCAGTTGCAACATCGTGCCGATGGGTGACGCCTGACACCAGCCGCCGCAAGGGGCAGCTCACAACCGTCGGCCCGCGCGGACCGAGGTGTTCACCATCGGCCCCGACGCCGCCGACGTAGCATCTTTCCCCATGACCGAGCCTGATGTGCCCAATCAAAGACCGAACGAATCAGACGGGCCGCTGCCGGACCTGTCCCAGCTCCGCTCCCGCATCGACGCCCTCGACGAGCAGATCGTCCGGCTGTTGAACGAGCGGGCGTCGCTGGTGGTCGACGTGGGCAGGGTCAAGCGGGCCACCGGCACCCCCATCTACGCCCCCGCCCGCGAGCAGGCCGTACTCAAGAAGGTCAGCACCGCCAACAAGGGCCCGCTTCCCGGCAAGACGATCGAGGCGGTGTACCGTGAGATCATGTCCGGCTCGTTCGCCCTCGAGCACCCGCTGCGCATCGGCTACCTGGGCCCCGCCGGCTCGTACTCCCATCAGGCCGCCGTCAAGCAGTTCGGCTCGTCGGTCTCGTTCGAAGACCTCCACGAGATCGCCGGCGTGTTCACCGAGGTGCGCCGCGGGCACTGCCACTACGGGCTGGCCCCGATCGAGAACTCCATCGGCGGCGGCATCGTCGAGACCCTCAACGCCTTCATGGCCAGCAAGGGCGAGGTCAGCATCTGCGCCGAGGTGCTGCTCGAGGTCCACCACGCCCTGCTCGCCAACTGCGAACCCAGGGACGTCAAGAAGATCTACTCCAAGCCCGAGGTCTTCAGCCAATGCCGCCAGTGGCTGGCCACCCAGTTCCCCAGGGCCGAACTGGTCCCCACCCCCAGCAGCAGCAGGGCGGTGCAGATCGCCCGCGCCGAGAGCGACGCCGACCCGACGTGCGGCGCCGCGGCGATCGCCAGCACCCTGGCCGGCCAGCTCTACTTCATGGACGTGCTCTTCGAGCGCATCGAGGACGACCCCAACAACATCACGCGCTTCGTGGTGATCGGCAAGCAGCACGCCGACCCGACCGGCAAGGACAAGACCTCGATCATGTTCAACACCCCCGACAAGCCCGGGGCGCTGGTGAGCGTGCTCCAGGTCTTCGACAAGGCGGGCATCAACCTCAGCCACATCGACAAGCGCCCCAGCGGGCGCGTCAACTGGTCGTACACCTTCTTCATCGACGCCCTGGGACACCGCAGCGACCCGGCCCTGTCCGCGGCCATCCAGGAGGCGGCGACGCACTGCTCCGAACTCACCGTGCTGGGCAGCTACCCGGTGGCGGCGCGGGTGCTGTGACGCTGACCAGCCGCCCCGCGTGCCGCGCTTCGCAGGGATGCGGAACGCCGACAACACGACCCCTGGCCCGTTCGCCCACGGGCGAAGTCGGCCCGTGAGGGACCACTGCCCGGCCCCTGCCGCGAGCAACGCCAGCGCGACAACGGACCTCGCTCAGCCGCGAATCGCTCCGCACCGGCCGATGATGAGCACGCGGGCCCGCCTTGAGGTGGAGGGCAAGGGCGGGGCCCTCGTGAGGTTTAACTTGGCGGCGTCACGTTCTCAAAGTGGACCATCTCGGCCTCGCCAATGACGTGAGGCACAACGATGCGCAGGAACTCGCGGTCATCCCCGGAGCCGCGGAACGACTCCATGTGCCCGCCCACGCTGTCCCACTCGATGCGGGCGATGGAGCGCGTCGGGTCTTCGACGCACCGCTGCAGCAGCGCCGGCGGGCAATGGGGGTGGTTGTTGAGCAGGGCGCGGAGTCTGAGCCAGTCGCGCTCAAAGGCGGGCTGACCGCCGGGACGAACGTGGAATGACAGGTGTTCGAGAATCATGGAGCACTGAAAGAACTGCCGGGATGCCGGAGCGCGGACGCGCGCGGGACGCGCTCCGGCACGCCTTCCACCCGTTCGCGAGCCCCGACCCTCACCCCCGCGGCTTCTCTTGACCCTCGAATGTCCGCACCCCCGCCGACGCGTCCGCCTTCTCCACCCAGTCCTCCGCGATCGGCAGGTTCAACTGGCTCGGGCATGTCTTTCGATACCCCAGCAGGCGAACAACCTCCAGCACGTCGGTCCACGTCGGGAACGTCTTGGCGTTCGCTTTCTTGAAGGCGTCCATCGCCACAAGGAACAGGAACTGCTCCTTGTTCATCTCGCCCTCTTCGGCGGACTTCGTGAAGTCCGTCCGACGCCGCCCGGGCCCGCGCCGACGCTCCAGGCCCGAGGGGTCGGGCGCCTGCAGGGTGCGCCGGTCGATCCCCGAGCGCGGATCGATCGAGCCCGGGGGCACGCCCCGCACCGCCGGGCCCGGAC
>CAZDYM010000203.1:0-5222 GCA_964509325.1 uncultured Phycisphaeraceae bacterium | reverse complement strand
GTTGACCGCGAGGGCGCGGGCGACCAGGGCATGATGTTCGGCTACGCCTGCCGCGAGACCGAGGAACTCGAGAAGGGCACCTTCATGCCGCTGCCCATCTTCCTCTCGCACCGCCTGGTGGAGCGCCAGGCCGTGGTGCGCCGGGCCAACAAACTGATCCCCGGCCTGCGCCCCGACGCCAAGAGCCAGGTGACGGTCGAGTACGCCCCGGACGGCACCCCCATCCGCGTCGACACCGTCGTGCTCTCGACGCAGCACGCCCCGCTCTATTCGCCCCCGAAGCAGCAGGCCAAACTGCGCGATCTTGTGCTCAAGCACATCATCAAGCCCGTGCTCGGCAAGCACTGGTGGAACAACGACATCAAGGTCCACATCAACCCCACCGGGAACTTCGAGATCGGCGGCCCCCACGGCGACACCGGCCTGACCGGACGCAAGATCATCGTCGACACCTACGGCGGCATGGGCCGGCACGGCGGCGGGGCCTTCTCCGGCAAGGACCCCACCAAGGTGGACCGCTCCGCCGCCTACATGGCCCGCTACATCGCCAAGAACGTCGTCTCCGCCGGGTTGGCGGAACGCTGCGAGGTGCAGCTCTCGTACGCCATCGGCGTCGCCGAGCCCACCAGCGTCCACGTCAACACCTTCGGCACCGAGGCCGTCTCCGCCGCCCGGATCGAGGCCGCCATCCGCAAGAACTTCAAACTCACCCCGCGGGGCATCATCGAGAGCCTCAACCTCCGCACCCCCATTTACTCGCCGACCACCAGCCACGGCCACTTCGGCCGCCAGCCCGGCACCGTCACCGTCCGCGGCAAGAAGTACGAGACCTTCACCTGGGAGAAACTGGACAAGGTGGCGGCACTCAAGCGCGACGCGAAATGAGAGTTCTCGGTGCCATTTCGCGGTTTTGATGCATTTTAGTCGGTTTCAAACCGACTAATTGACGGAAGAATGGCTACACTTGCGCCATGACCCGTCAACCGTGGAAGCCTACGCGCCAAGATTATCTGGACGCGTTGATCAGCCAGAACCCGTGGCAGCACCTTGGTGACGTGCCCGATTCTCTGGCGTTTCAAACCGCGCGTCCGCTAGCGCGCGAGTTGTGGCGCACCATGCTCGTCAAACCCCAGAGGTACCAAGTGGTGCTGGGGCCGCGTCGTGTGGGCAAGACGGTGACCATGTACCAGACCATCCGTCGCCTGATCCAGGCCGTCGCCTGATCCAGGAAGGGGTCGAGCCACGCCGGCTGTGGTTTATGCGCCTCGACCACCCCCTGTTCATGGACTTCGGACTTGACCAGTGGGTGAAGGCGATCATGAGGCGCGAGTCGCCCACCGACGAGGCCCCGATCTTTCTGTTCTTGGACGAAGTGAACTACGCCGCTTCATGGGACAAGTGGCTCAAAGCCTTCTATGACGAGCGTTGGCCCGTGCGCGTGGTCGCCACGTCGAGCTCGACCGCGGCGCTCGTGGGTCCGAACAAGGAGAGCGGGATCGGACGCTGGAGCGAGCAGTACTTGTCACCGTACGACTTCCTTGAGTACCTCGGACTTCGGGGTGTGAAGACGCCCGAGTTCGGGCCGGCGTCCTCGCTGCATGAAGCGCTGTCGCTCGCCGCGGCGCTGAAACTCGATACTCCGATGCTCGAAGCGCGTCTCGAAGAGTTCCTTCTCATCGGCGGCTTCCCGGAGCTGCTCACCGCGCTGCGGTCGGACCAGATCCAGAACGAGATGATCCGTTCTCAGCAGGTGCTGCGTTCCGAGGCGGTCCAGCGGGTCACGGGCATGGATATCCCCCAGGTCTTTGATGTGCGCGACCCGTTGACGCTCGAACGACTCTTGTGCGTGCTTGCGGGCCAGATGTGCGGCTTGATGAACATCGCCGGCCTGGCCACGATGATGGAGAAGAGCCGCGAGACCGTTCTGCTTTACATCAGACACCTTGAGACGGCGTACCTGATCTTCACCCTGCCCAACTATGCGCGCTCCGAGGAGGTCATCCAGCGGCGGGGGCGGAAGGTCTACTTTGTCGATGGTGCCGTCCGAAACGCCGCGCTCCAGCGCGGGATCAGGCCTCTGAACGATCCCACCGAACGCGGCAGCCTGTACGAGAATGTGGCGGCGTCGCACCTGCGGATGCTCGCGCTGCAGCAGGGCTCGCGGCTTTTCCACTGGCGCGACCGGGACCACGAGGTCGACTTGATCTATGAAGACGTCGACGGCCCCATCGCCGTTGAGGTCGCCGCGGGCTTAACCCATCACCGATCCGGACTCCTCGCGTTACAGCGCAAGTTCAAGGAGTTTCGCGGGCGGAGCTACCTGGTTTCGGCGTCGATCCATCACGTCGTGCCGCCGGAGTCTGACCCGGACGGTGTTGGGACCATGCCCTTGTCGGCGTTCCTGCTCGCGGTGAGCCAGCAGGTCCATGGGGCGATGCGGGTTCGCCTCGGCTTGAACTGACCGACAAGTCGCTGCCGCTGTGGCAGGCTGGGGCTTGCTCGCCCGCCATTGCCGTCGATATCGGTTCACGTTTCGTGCTCGCAGTAGCGATTTCGGCCCCCGTTCGGTGCCCCATAGGGCGCGAGTGGAATGGCACGCCCCGTGCTTCCGAACAACGCCCTCCCCGGCTTCATATTGTCATTGCGCACCCGTCTCCCCGTCTTGCACCCCCTCCTGCCCCCCGTCCTGCCCCCCCGGTCCCCGAGGCCCATTTCTCCCTTCCTTCCTCCCGGGGGAGCACACCCATGCTCAACAGCCTGACCACCTCGTTCGTCAACCGGCTGCGGGCGCGGGATTCCGCGGCGTGGTTCGAGTTATGGGAGACCTTCGGCCCGGTGCTGCGGGCCCAACTCATGAAGTGGGGCAAGGGACGCGTCGGCGTGGAAACCGTCCGCGATCTTTCCCAAGAAACCCTCGCCGCGCTGTCGGATTCGATCGACCGCTACGACCCCGCCCGCGGCGCCCGGTTCTCGACGTGGCTGCTGGCCATCGCCAAGCACACCCTTGGCGACGAGATCGACCGGCGCAACGCACAGAAGCGCGGCGGGGGGAGAAAGTCCGCCGCCCTTGATGAGACGTGGATGACGCAGGCCGGCGGCGCCGGTCCGGACGACGAGTACGAGTCCGCCATGTTCTGCGCCAAAGTCCGTGCGGCGCTCAAGCTCGTCGAGCGCGAGAGCGACTTCACCGATTTCACGGTGTACCGCATGCGCGTGTTCGACGGGCAGAGCGGCAAGCAGGTCGCCGACGCGCTGGGCACCAGCGAGCCGACGGTCAGCCGCCGGCTCGCCAAGGTGCGCGAGGCCATCCGTCGCCGCCTGGCCGAGGTGATCCAGACGTACTCGTTCACCGAGGACGAACTGAGCGAGGCCGACCGAAAGGGGCTGAGCCTGAAGCCCAACAACGCCGACGACGCCCTCTTCGACGAGGCGATCGCGGAGGTCTTCCTCCGCGACGCCCGCGAGCGCGAGGGCCTGACGGGCACCACCGGCCCGGGACGAGGCTGAACCATGACCACGGACACCCCCGCCATCCCCGACGCGATCACCACGGCGTGGAGCACGCCCACGCCGCGCGCCCAGCGCCAGCCCGTGGCCTCCCCCGGCGCGATCGTCCCCGCGGCCCCGCTCACCGTCGCGCAGGCCTCGCAACCCAGCGGGATTGAGCGGGCGGTCACGTCCACCGAGTTTTCCTGGCTGCTGATCGTGATCGCCGCGGTCGTCGCCATCGTGGGCGCGGTCATGCTCACCGTTCCCCTGTTCAAGGGCATCGGCTGGCTGTTCAAGAACCTGTTCGCCGCCGTCGGCTGGCTCATCCAGCACCTGTTCACGTTCGTGCGCGGCATGGTGACGGACGCGGTTCGGGCGGTGGGCGCGCTGATCACCGCGGTGTTCTTCGTTCCCTTCGCGGTGGGCAACGTGGTCATCGGCCGCTGGAGCGCCGCCTCGCACTACGGCCGGTCGATCCAGGAAGAGATCCACATGCTCGGGCTGAGCGTGTTCCGCGTGCTGGTGGGGCACCCGGCGCGGCTGCTGCTGCTGGGCGGGCTGACCGAGGGCATCGAGAAGCGTGTCCCCGAGGCGATGCGCCACGCCCCGGGCGCGGACAGGCCCCCCGCCCGCGTCGGGCAGTTCGACGGGTACACCATTGTCGGCTCGCTGCCCACCGGCGGCTCGGGCGCGAAGGTGTACGTCGCCGAGCCCACGCCCAGCAAGAAGGCCGCGCTGGCCCGCGCCGGTCGCGGCGACATCGCCCAGGTCGTCATCAAGTCGTTCTCGCTGCGCGACGGCTCGACGATGCCGCAGATCGTGCGCGAGAGCCGGGCGCTGGAGTCGGCCCGCAAGCTGGGGCTGATCCTGGATCACGAGCTGAACGACGAGCGGTTCTACTACTCGATGCCCTATGTGCCGGGTGACAGCCTGAGCGTGGTGACGCGCAAGCTGCACGCCGACGCCGGACTCGAAGGGCTCCGCGGGAGGCACCTTTCCGCCGCGCTCTCGCACGTTTCCGATCTGCTCGAAGAGTTGTCGTACTACCACCGCGGCGGTCTGTGGCACAAGGACGTCAAGCCCGACAACATCATCGTCAACCAGGGCAGGGCCCACCTCGTCGATCTCGGCCTGGTCACGCCGCTCCGCAGCGCGATGACCCTCACCACCCACGGCACCGAGTACTTCCGCGACCCCGAACTCGTCCGCATGGCCCTCCGCGGGGCCAAGGTGAACGAGGTCGACGGCGTCAAGTTCGATCTGTACGGCGCCGGCGCGGTGCTCTACTCCGTCATCGAGAACTCGTTCCCCGCCCACGGCGCGCTCAGCCAGATCAACAAGGTGTGCCCCGAGGCCCTGCGCTGGGTCATCCGGCGCTCGATGGCCGAGATGCACCAGCGCTACGCCACCGCGGACGAGATGCTCGCCGACCTCCGGGCCATCAACGCCGCCGCGGACCCCTTCGCGCTCAAGCCGATCGATCTGCCCAGCATGTCCGGTGGGGGCGGCTCGGGGTCGGGCGGTTCCGGCGGGCAGCCGTCGTTCGTGCCGGACCTGGAGCCCAGGATCGAGCCGGTCAACTTCGCCCGCGCCGCGTCGCCCGTCCCGCCGCCGGCGCACGGCACGGTCATCAACATCGAGAAGGACAACGGGTTCGTGTTCAAGGCGGAGATGGGGATCGGCGGCGCGGGGGCGGGGGCCGGCGTCGCCGCCGTCGCGGGCGTGGCCGGGGC
>CAZDYM010000202.1:0-5274 GCA_964509325.1 uncultured Phycisphaeraceae bacterium | reverse complement strand
GGTGCGCCGAGGGGGAGGGAGTTTAGCGATTCAGCCCCGTCCGGACAAGCCTCCCCGCGAACGGTCGAGCGGCTCCAAAGCGCCGCCGCGTCGAGCCCAGGCTTTCGATTCCCGCTGGCCTCGACGCAGATCGAGCGCCATGGTTATCGGACGTTTAGAGCCGGTTTCTTCGTGAAATCCTCATTGCGCGTTCGGGTGGGGGTGATAGATTCTGCCCGACCGATGAAGGGACAGGCCGCCGCCGGTCGAGAGGTCGCCGGCCAGACGTGTCCAGCCGCGACTCGGGAGAACGACCATGAATCGTCTGGTGTTCATCGCCGGCATGGTGGTCGGTGGTGCCGCCGCCGTGCTCGCCACGCGGCTCGCCTGCTCGATTCCTTCACCGTGAGCAAGACGAGGACCAGCGGGGACGATTCGTTCGACGACTTGATCGAGGTGCGGTCCTTCTCGGGCGCGTCGTGCTCCGTCTGGACCCTGACGGTCGAGGCCCGGAACTGCTCCTGACCCCGGTCCGGCGGCGCCGCCCTCACACCCCGAGCCCTTCACGAATCCACGTTCCATCCCCGCCGCGCAGCCCCACCTCGCTTCCCCCCCCCCCTCGCTTCCCCCCTCGGGCGGCCGGCACGCCCGCTCGGACCCACAACGGAGATCGTCCCATGAGTACCCGGCGCCTTGTCATCGCAAGCCTGCTGCTCGCCCTTGTGCCGCCGGTGGGAATCGTCCGAGGCCAGAGCGACGCGGCCGCTCCGGCGGCGCCGACCGCCCCTCTTGTTGCCCACACCCCAGCCGTCACCACGCCGACCCTCGACGCCAGACAGGCGGAACTCCTGCGGCACGCCCGCGCCTGCTCGTGCCCCGGCGACTTCAACAACGACAACATCATCAACTCCGCCGACCTGGTGGCGTTCCTCGCCGTGTTCTCGACCGCGTGCAACACCGACGCGGACGGCGACGGCGTCCCGGACACCTCCGACAACTGCCCCAACACCCCCAACCCCCTTCAGGCGGATGCCGACGCCGACGCCGTCGGCGATGTCTGCGACAACTGCCTCAACACCCCGAACCCGTCGCAGGCGGACTGCGACAACGACGCCATCGGCGACGCCTGCGAGGGCCAGTCGTGCAGCTCGCCCTCCCAGTGCCCGTTGGTCCCAAACGCGACATTCAACTGCGTCATGGGCCAGTGCCAGTACACCTGCATCACAGGCTGGGCCGACTGCAACGGCAACATCCTGCTCGACGGGTGCGAGCGCCCCGTCCTCAGCGACAACTTCAACTGCGGCGCGTGCTCGCTGGCCTGCCCCTCGGGAACAAGATGCGTCAACGGCCTGTGCGTCACCAACTGCGGGCTGGGCTTCACCAACTGCGCCGGCGTGTGCCGCGACCTGCTGACGGACAGGTCCAACTGCGGCGCCTGCGGCTTCGCGTGCCCGGCGGGACCGAACCAGTACGCGGGCTGCCACAACGGGCAGTGCTTCGTCGGGTGCACGCCGGGCTACGCCGATTGCGACGGGAACGCCGCCAACGGCTGCGAGGTGTTCATCGGGGGCGACCCGACCAACTGCGGCGCGTGCTGCGCCGCCTGCGTCCTGCCCAACGCAACCGCCACGTGCGTGAACGGGCAGTGCCAGATCGGTTCGTGCAACGCGGGCTTCTTCGACTGCAACGCCGTCGCCGCCGACGGCTGCGAGGCGAACGTTCAGACCAACCCGCAGAACTGCGGATCGTGCGGCTTCGTGTGCCCGAACCCGCCCAACGCCACGGCGGCGTGCCTCAACGGCCAGTGCGTCATCGGCTCGTGCAACGCCGGCTTCGCCGACTGCAACGGGGTCTTCAGCGACGGCTGCGAGGTGAACATCAACACCAGCCCCGTCAACTGCGGCGCCTGCGGAGATTCATGCGGTCCGATCCCCAACGGCACCGTCGCGTGCGTCAACGGCGGCTGCGCCGTCGGCTCGTGCAACAACGGCTTCGCCGACTGCGACGCCAACCCGATCAACGGCTGCGAGACCGACGTCAACACCAGCGTCAACAACTGCGGCAACTGCGGCGTCGTCTGCACCCCCGGCCCCCGGGTCACGAGCGTGTCGTGCGTGAACGGCAACTGCAAGATCACCGGTTGTCAGACGGGATGGTTCGACGCCAACGGCATCTTCAGCGACGGGTGTGAGTCCAACTCGCCATGAGGAAGCGATCGCCCTCCCGCCGCGTGCCTGAGAGCACCCAGGGGCGGCCCAGCATGAAGCCATCACAAAGGCCGGGGGCCAAGCCCCGAGCCATCTTCATTCATTTGGTGTGCACCCGCCCCCACACGGCCAAAGCCACCTACTGGACTTGAACCAGCGACCTGGGCTTTACGAAAGCCCCGCTCTACCAACTGAGCTAAGGTGGCGTCGGTGGGCGCATCTCGCACGCCGCACCGGGGGGGAAGTATCGGCGCGTCGCGGGAAAATGTCCACCCCGCGCGACCGTCCAGCCTGATCCGCGCGGCGGCGTGAAAACCGTTTCGAGAGCCGCACAGCAACGGGCTCGCGCTCGGATGAGGCAAGGTCGGGGGGGAGGGATCGCACGGGCAGGGCTCGCGGGGGTGAGGATCGGGAGTGCGAGCATCGGGGGGCGGGCGCCAAGGGCCGGGCGGCGGAACGCGACCCAAAACCCAGTCCCCAGACCCCACCTTCCGAACCCCGATTGCAACCCCTGCCCGGTCCCGGCCCGAGCGCCTTCAGAACGGGAACATCACGCCCGCGTAGATCATGACACCGTCGCGGGAGGGGTTGTCGTCGGTGCCGCTGGTCGAAGCGTTGGAGATGTGGTGCCACCGCACCCCGAGATCAAGACGGGTGCCGCTGTCCCCCAGCGCGAAGGTCGCGCCGAGTCCGGCCCGCGGCGTGAAGTTGTACTTCGTGCCGCCCGGAGGGACATCCTCATCCGAAAAGACCATCCCGATGCCGATGTCGGCGTACACCGACCACGAGCGGTCCGCGGGCGCCGCGGCCCCGCGGCTGTTCCAGAAGTGCCAGCGGAAACCGAGCGCGGGGTTGACGCCCAGCGCGTCCCGGGCTTCTTCGCCGTCGTCCCCGTCCTCGTCCTGCGCGAAGAACCACCCCGCCAGCGAGAGATTGAACTCGAAGTCCTGCGCGATGAACGTGTGGTAGGCCACGACGACCGACGAATCCGTGCTGTCGGAGGCAAACGCGACCCCGCCGCCGATGGACAGGGCGTGCCAGCCCTTGTCGAGGAACAGCCGGGCGCCCTCGTCCTCCGACATCGCCGGAGCCTCCGCAGCCGCGGCGGCCGGGCCGGGCGGGTTCTCGCCCGGCGCCTCGAAGCCCCGCGCCGCGTCGGCACCGAACGCGTGCGCGGCCAGGAACAGCGGAGCGAGCGGCGGCATGGATCGGGTCGTCATCGTGGGCATGGACCCAGGGTACCATGCCGCGCGATGCAAGGCCCGCCCGAACCAGAGTCCACGCCGCGGCGGCTGACCCGACTCGAAGAGGGCCTGGCGTTCACCCAGCACGACGTGGACGCGCTCTCCGCGCAGACACGCGATCTATTCGACGCGCTCGAGACGCTGCGGCGCCGGCTGGAGGCCATGGAGCGCCGGCTCGAACGAATCGAGCAGCCGGAACCGGACGTCCCGCCCGCCCCCGGCGTCAGTTGACCCGCTCGCCGCTCTTCACCACCGCCCGAACCCGCTCCAGCGTCCGCACGTCCGAGAGCGGGTCGGCCTCGACCGCGATGAGGTCCGCCTGCATCCCCGGATCCAGCGTGCCGACTTCCTCGCTCAGCCCCAGCAGGTCCGCCGCGTTGATCGTGGCGGCGATCAGCGTGTCCTTCGGAGACATCCCCGCCTCCACCATCAGCGCGAACTCGCGCGCGTTCAGCCCGTGCGGGAACACCCCCGCGTCGGTCCCGAACGCGATCCTCACGCCCGCGGCGTGGCTCTTCCGCACCGCTTCCTTGATCCTCGGCCCCACCTCCAGCGCCTTCGGCACCACCACGCGCGGGTAGTAGCCCGGCTCGTTCGCTTTCTCAGCCACCCACGCCCCGGCCATCATCGTGGGCACGTGGTACGCGCCGGTCTGCTTGAACAGCCGGATCGACTCGTCGTCGAGGTAGGTGCCGTGGTCGATCGAAGCAACCCCGGCACGGAGGGCCGCGTTGATGCCGTCGGTGCCGTGCGCGTGGGCCGCCGCCTTGCGGTTCAGCGAACGGGCGGTCTCAACGATGGCCTTGAGTTCGGCGTCGGTGAAGTGCTGCCCGGTGCCGGTGTTGACCGGGCTGAGCACCCCGCCGGTGGCGGTGAGCTTGATGACGTCCGCGCCCAGCTTGACCTGCCGCCGAACCGCCTTGGCACAGCCGTCCGCGCCGTCGCCCAGGTTGTCCGTGAAGCGAGGCTCGTCGAACACGTCGGGGCGCATCCCCGTCGTCGGGTCGCCGTGACCCCCGGTCACCGCGATGCTCCGACCGGCCGCGATGATCCGCGGGCCCGTGGCGAACCCGTCGTTGATCGCGTCGCGCAGCGCGAAGATCACCCCCGGTTCGGCCCCCAGGTCGCGCACCGTCGTGAACCCCGCCTGCAGCGTGGCCCGCGCGTTGGCGGCGGCGCGGAGGGTCGTCAGTTCGTTCGAGTCGGTGAACCGCCGCAGCCGCGCTTCGCGGTCGATCGTCGTCGCCAGGTGCACGTGGCAATCGATCAGCCCCGGCAGCACCCAGAACCCGCGCAGGTCGATCTCGGAAACCTCCGCCCCACGCGACCGCGCCTCAGCGACGCTCGGCGGAGGCGGCGCGTCGACGCCCTCGAGCACCGACTCGACCTTGCCGTTCTTCGCCACGATCGTCGCCCCGATCCGGGCGGGTTCACGGAAATCGGTGTACAGGCGCCCGCAGCGGACAACGCTGTACCGGTCGGGCGGCGCCGCGGCGGGGCTGGGCTGGGCGAGCGCGGCGGGGGCGAACGACCAGGCCGCGCCGAGGCAAAGCAACTTCAGCAAGGGCGAGAATCTGCGCATGCGGGCAGGGTACCGCGCGGCCGCGTGCGACGCGGGGTCATCGCCCCACTCCCAAGCACGCCCTGAGGCGCCCCTCCGAGGACCGACCGGACGCCCCGTTTCGACCCGCTCGACGGAGCCCTCGTCACTTCCGCTTCGCGCCCCTGCCGCTGGACGTGGCGGGCTTCCCGGCCTTCTTCACCGCGCCGACCTTCTTCGAGGTTCTCGTGCTCACCGCCTTGGCCTCGACCTCGACGCCGGGCTCGCCGGGGGGCCGCGGCCG
>CAZDYM010000201.1:0-5319 GCA_964509325.1 uncultured Phycisphaeraceae bacterium | reverse complement strand
CGAGCATCGCGCCGCGAGCTGGAGCGCGAGGTCGCGATCGGCGAAGGGCTGGCCCAGGCGATCGTCAACGGCGAGGTGCCCGACCTGCTGCACGACCGGCGGCTGGTGGTGCTGGACCTGGCGATGATGGTGGCGGGGACGAAGTACCGCGGCCAGTTCGAGGAGCGGATCAAGGCCGTGATGAACGAGGTGCGGCGCGCCCAGAACCTGATCCTGTTCATCGACGAACTGCACACGCTGGTGGGCGCGGGCGGGGCGGAGGGCGCGATCGACGCGTCCAACGTGCTCAAGCCGGCGCTGGCCCGCGGGGAGATCCAGTGCATCGGGGCGACGACCTTCGACGAGTACCGCAAGTACATCGAGAAAGACGCGGCGCTGGCGCGGCGCTTCCAGGCCATCACGGTCGAGCCGCCCACCCCCGAGCAGACGGTGCTCATCATCAAGGGCCTGCGCGACCGCTACGAGAGCCACCACAAGGTGCGGATCACCGACGACGCGATCAGCGCGGCGGTCGAGCTGTCCGGGCGGTACATCACCGGGCGGGTGCAGCCGGACAAGTCGATCGACGTGATCGACGAGGCCGGGGCGCGGGTGCGCCTGAAGAGCATGACCAAGCCGCCGGACCTTTCGGAGATCGAGTCGCAGATCGAGAAGCTGTCGATCAGCAAGGACGAGGCGGTCAAGGCGGCGGACTACGAGAAGGCCGCCGAACTGCGCGACCAGGCCGAGAAACTCCGCAAGAAGAAGGAGCAGATCCAGCAGGAGTGGCGCGACAAGAGCAAGGAGCAGTGCGGGGTGGTGGACGAGGAGGCCGTCGCCGAGGTCGTCAGCAAGATGACCGGCGTCCCGCTCACCCGGCTCGAGAAGGAGGAGGCGGCCCGCCTGCTGCAGCTCGAGGCCGAGCTGCACAAGAAGGTCATCAGCCAGGACGACGCGATCAAGGCGATCGCCAAGGCGATCCGCCGGGCCCGCGCCGGCCTGAAGGACCCCAAGCGTCCGATGGGCTCGTTCATCTTCGTCGGCCCCTCGGGCGTGGGCAAGACGCTGCTCTCCAAGGCCCTCGCCGAGTTCATGTTCGGGAACGAGGACTCCCTCGTGATGCTCGACATGAGCGATTACATGGAGAAGCACAACGTGTCGCGTCTGGTGGGCGCCCCGCCCGGCTACGTCGGGTACGAGGAGGGCGGGCAGCTGACGGAGAAGATCCGGCGCCGCCCGTACGCCGTGGTCCTGCTCGACGAGATCGAGAAGGCCCACCCGGACGTGTACAACATGCTGCTGCAGATCATGGAGGAGGGCCGCCTGATCGATTCCTTCGGGCGCCACGTCGATTTCCGCAACACCATCCTCATCATGACCAGCAACATCGGGGCCGACCTGATCAAGGGCGGCGGGGGGTTCGGGTTCTCGAAGCGCTCCGAAGAGGGCAACTTCGACACCATCAAGGGCGTCCTGATGAAGGAGATCGAGCGGTTCTTCCGCCCCGAGTTCATCAACCGACTCGACGACGTGATCGTGTTCCGCCCGCTGACCAAGGAGAACCTGGTCTCGATCGTGGACTACGAGACCGCCAAACTCATCAAGCGCTGCGCCGAGCAGGGCTGGACGCTCGAGCTCGACCAGGCGGCCAAGGACTTCCTCATCGAGAAGGGCTACAACCCCGACTTCGGCGCCCGCCCGCTCCGCCGCGCCATCTCGACGTACATGGAGGACCCGCTGAGCGAGAACCTGCTCAGCGGCGCGTTCCAGGGCAAGAGCCGGATCCTGGTGACCCGCGCCGCGGGCGAGGAGAAGCTCAACTTCCATGCCGAGGACGCCCCCGCGACCTCGGCGCCCCCGGGTGCCGACGCCGAGAAGGCCGTCGGCGCCGGCGCGCAGTCGACCTGACCCGGCTCATCCAACCCGGCCCGTCGTTGGCATGCTCACGGCGTCGTGGGAGTGCCTTCTTTTCAGCGTCGCACCGGGGCGGCGCGTCGGGCGGCTCGGCGGCGGTGGCACCACGCGGGCGTTGTGCCATACTCCCGGCGTGAAGCGCGTCCTTCTGGTCTTGTCCCAGATGCCGCAGGACCCCGCCAGCGGGGCGGCTCGCTCCATGCGCACGATGTGCGAGATGCTGGCGTCGTTCCCCGACCGGTTCCGTGTTCGCGGCGTGGTCTGCACGGGCACCGAGCACGGGTCGCCCGAGCCCGCCGAGCGGGTGCTCGCCTCGGCGGGGGTGGCGCCCGTGATCGAGCCGGCCAGCGCGACACGCCCGCGCGTGCTGCGCTTCGAGCACCACCGCGTGCCCTACGCGATGCTCGACACCGGGCCGGCGACCGCCCCCCACTGCAACGCCGACGTCAACCGGGCCTTCGACGACCTCATCGACGCCGAGGCCCGAGCCTTCGGGCCCGACATGGTTCTCACCTTCGGCGGTCAGCCAACCGAGATGGCCCGGCGCGCCCGCCTGCGCGAGCGCGGCGCGGCGGTTGTCTTCGGTCTGCGCAACCACGGCTACCTCAAGCACGGGGCGTTCCGCGACGTCGACGCCGTCATCACCCCGTCCCGGTACCTCAGCGGGGTGTACGAGAAGTTCTGCGGGCTGCGTTCGACGGCGCTGCCGGTGCCGATCAACGAGGCCGAGGTGCTGGCCGAGCGGCGCGAGCCGGTGATGTTCACGTTCATCAACCCCTCGCCGCAGAAGGGGCTGATGTTCTTCGCGCGTCTGGCGGAAGAGTTGGGCAAGCGTCGGCCGGACATCGGTCTGATGGTGGTCGAGAGCCGCGGGACCGCGGGCACGCTGGTGCGGGCCGGGCTGGCGGGCGGGTTCGACCTTCGGCGTCACGGCGGCATCGTCACGTCGCCGGGGGTCGCCGAGCCGAGGCACATCTACGCCGCCACGCGGGTGCTGCTGGCGCCCAGCGTCTGGGAGGAGCCGAGCGGTCGGGTGTCGGGGGAGGCGATGCTGAACGGCATCCCGCCGATGGTGTCCGATCGGGGCGGGCTGCCCGAGACGGTCGACGGCGGCGGGTTCGTGCTGCCTTTGCCGGCGCACCTGACCCCTCAGTCCCTGATGCCGGTGACCGCCCCCGAGGTCGAGCCGTGGGCGAGCCTGATCGAGCGGTTGCAGGACGATGAGGCGTTCTATCAGGAGTGGTGCGGGCGGGCGCGTGCCGCGGGCGAGCGGCTCCGGTTCGGGGCGCTGGCGCCGCGGTACGCGGAGGTGTTCGAGTCGGTGTCGCTGGGGCCGAAGGGGACCCTCGGCCCCGGGGTTGCGCCCCGTTGAGGGGCCGACCCTCCCAAACCCCGAGCGTTGTCGGGTGCTTGACGGGAGGACGCCGGGCCTTACACTTTCTGAACGTTTCGTGTTTCGTGTCTCGTGTCTCGACCGAAAAACGTCCGTTCCAACCCCTGCTCGTTTCAACCGGTCCGCCCGCACTCGACCATGTCACGGGGCGACCGATTTCCCCGATCCGGTTCCGCGCCGATGCGGCACCGGTTGGGCGTGGGGCCCTGCCCCCGCGATAGATTGACCCGACCCTGCCCGAAGCGTTCGCTTTGAGTCCCGTGTTTCATGCGGCCCCGTCCGGCTTCGTCGCCCCATGCGATCCGCCGCCGCACCATCCCCCCGCGACCCCGAAGGGCTTCGTCGCCCGCGGTGTCGCGTCCGTCGGCCTCGAGAGCGTGGTTCCCGACTCCGGGGCCGATCGCGCCCCGACGTGTGAACGCCGCAGCAGCAAGGGTTGATCCATCGTGACGCGTCGCCGGTCGTCCGCCTCGGCATTCGAGCGCGGCCGAGCCCGGAGCGCCCCGTGACGTCTCGAGCCCTCGGACGGCCGATCGCTCTTCGACGCCCGGAAGCGCCCCGGAGGACCCCCTGATGACGCTCGCGCTGACCTCCCTTCTCGCTGACATCAACCCCACGTTCTGGCTGGGGATCGGCCTGGCGTTCCTGGTGGGGATCGTGCTCGGGCCGCTGCTGCTGCGGCTGGTGACCGGGCAATCGATGAAAAGGGCGCGGGCGCAGGCCGAAGAGGTGGTCCGCGTGGCGCAGGAGCAGGCCCGGACGACCGCCGAGAAGGCCCGGCTGGAGGCCGAGAAGACGATCCTCGACGAGCGCCAGAAGTTCGAGAAAGAGGCGCAGGTCACGCGGGACGAGATCCGCGAGACCGAGCGGCGGATCGCCAAGAAGGAAGACCAGATCGACCGGCGCGAGCAGTCCCTGACGGCGAAGGAGCAGACGCTCGACAAAGAACTCGAGGCGACCAGACAGAAGCAGATCAGGCTCGAGCAGCGCGACGCGGAGCTCGCCGAGACGATCGCCCGGCAGAAGGAGGAACTGCTGCGGGTGGCCGGGATGAGCATGGAGCAGGCGCGGCGGATGCTGCTCGAGAAGATCGAGGACGACACCCGTCACGAAGCGGCGGCGGTGGTCCGCGACATCATGGAGAAGGCCAGCAACGAGGCCAAGGAGAAGGCCCGCGAGATCACGCTGATGGCGGTGCAGCGGTTCGCCGCGGAGCACGCGGCGGAGAGCACGGTGCGGTCGATCCCGATCCCGTCGGACGACATCAAGGGGCGGATCATCGGGCGCGAGGGTCGGAACATCCGCGCGATCGAAAAGGCGACGGGGGTGGACCTGATCGTGGACGACACGCCCGGGGTGATCGTGGTGTCGTGCTTCGACAAGGTGCGTCAGCAGGTGGCCGCCGAGGCGTTGATGAAACTGATCGAGGACGGGCGGATCCACCCCGCGCGGATCGAGGAGGTGGTGGCGCAGGTGCAGAAAGAGATGGAAGAGCGGATCGGCAAGTACGGGCGGGACGCGGTGATGGAGGTGAAGCTCAAGGGGATCCACCCCAAGGTGGTCGAGGCGATGGGGCGTCTGCAGTTCCGGACCAGTTTCGGGCAGAACATCCTGAAGCACTCGATCGAGGTCGCGTACATCAGCCAGATCATCGCCGACCAGCTCGGGCTCAAGGGCGACATCGCGCGGCGGTGCGGGTTCCTGCACGACATCGGCAAGGCGATGGACCACGAGATGGAGGGCGGGCACCCGAAGATCGGGATGGACTTCGCCTCCCAGTTCGGGGAGAGAGAGCCGGTGCTGAACGCGATCGGTGGTCACCACGGCGACATCCCGTCGACGAGCTTCTACACCCCGATCGTGATGGCCGCCGACGCCGTCAGCGGCGCCCGGCCCGGCGCGCGGCGTGAGAGCCTCGAACGCTACATCCAGCGCCTCGAGCAACTCCAGGACATCGCGCTGAGTTTCCAGGGCGTCAACGAGGCGTACGCCATCCAGGCGGGCCGCGAGGTGCGCGTGATGGTCGACGCCAA
>CAZDYM010000200.1:0-5324 GCA_964509325.1 uncultured Phycisphaeraceae bacterium | reverse complement strand
TCGATGGGGAGCGACTTGCCCCAGTCGAACCGTGACGGAGCCCAGTAAAACGCGAGCGAGAGCACCCAGGCGCTCAAGCCGACAACACACACCACCAGACGCAGCCGTTCGGCGGCCTTGCTCATCGGCGCTGGTCCCGCGGAGTTCCACCGCCGTGCCAGCCCGATCACCACCGTCATCACCCCCGCGAAAACGCCCAGCGCCGAAAGGTGCTGCCACGAAAGCGCGGGAACGGCGGCGAGGATGGTCGCGGCGGGCAGCACGCGGGGAGTCTATTGGCTCCCGCGATGGTCGCTCGCGCCGGTGCTCGTTGCCCGTGATCTCAGCCTCGGCGGTGTGCCGCCGACCCGTCCCCGGGACCGTGCCCACGTCGCCGATCCGCCGTGGCCTCCCACGTCGCGGGCTCGCAGCACGGACCGAAAACCGGTGAGCGCCACACCCTCAGACACATCCGAGCGAAGGGCCGCGATCCCGCCCCTTTCACCCCGCCTTCGCGGCGGCCTCGTGCCGCAACTGGCCGCACGCCGCGGCGATGTCGCGGCCCCGGCTGGCGCGGATGTGGGTGTTGATCCGCCGGGTCCTCAGCACTTCCTGGAAGCGGCGCACGTCCTCGGTGCCCGGACGCTTGAAGGGCAGCCCCGCCACCTCGTTGTAGCGGATGAGGTTGACGTTCGCGCGCAGGGTGCGCGCGACGTCGGCGAGCTCGCGGGCGTGCTGTTCCCGGTCGTTCACCCCGCCGAGCATGATGTACTCGAGCGTGATCTCGCGCCCGGTTTTCTCGAACCACTTCGAGCAGGCGCCGAGCAGCTCGTTGATGGTGGTGTAGTTGGCCCAGGGGATAAGCTCGCGGCGCAGCGCGTCGTTGGGCGCGTGCAGCGAGAGAGCCAGCGTCACCGGCAGGTCCATCTCGTCGGCCAGACGCTCGATGGCCCTGGGCAGGCCGACGGTGGAGATGGTGATCTTGCGGGCGCTGATCCACGGGCCCCACGCCGAGGCGAGCGTGCGCACCGCGTGCGTGACCGCCGAGAAGTTCGACAGCGGCTCGCCCATCCCCATGAAGACCACGTTGGTGATGCGCTCCACGCCGGGCAGGCGACCGAGCCGCCACACCTGCTCGACGATGCGTCCCGCGCTGAGGTTGCCGTCGAGCCCGCCCAGGCCCGAGGCGCAGAACCTGCACCCGACGGGGCAGCCCACCTGGCTGGAGATGCAGGCGGTGCGCCGTTCCTCGGCCGGGATCATCACGCACTCGGTCTGACGCGACGTGTCGTTCAACGACGCGTTGTTCAGCACCGTCAGGCCGCCGGCGCCGGGAGCCGCGGCCCCGGTTCGCGTGCCCGACTCTCGGAACTCATCCCATTGGATCAGCAGTTTCTGCGTGCCGTCGGACGCGGATTGGTGGGAGACGGTCCGGCCTGAGAGGAACGTCATCTCGTCGCCGAGTTGCTCGCGCTCGCCGGGCTTGAGGTTGGTCATCGCCATCGGATCGGCCACGCCCTTGCGGTACACCCACTCGAGAATCTGGTCGGCCCGGTAGTGCGGCCAGCCCCTCTCGGCGCACCAGGCTTTCAGCGAGTCCGGGGTGTGGTCGAAGATGTGGTTGGCAGGCAAAGGCATGCATCATCCGGCACAAAGCACGAGCCACGGGACAACAACCAGACAAGGCGACGCGGCGTCAACGCTTCAACCAACGCCCCTCGGCCCCTCGACCACTCGCCGCTTCTCCATTCGAACGCTCCGGCACTCGAACACGTCAACGCTCCTTCACCCGCTCGCCCCCACCGTCAGCGGGACCGCCCCGTACGCCTCTTCCGTGATCACCGGCGAAGACACCCGCAGCCGCCGCGAGTTCGGGTCGATCCCCTGCGCCTTCATCATCGCCCCCAGCGCCGCGGGCATCTTGAACTCGGTGTCCTCCTCCACGATGTTCCGAACTTCGATCGTCGCGCCATACCGCTTCACCAGTTCGCGGCACAGGCCCGCGACAAGGTCCTCGGGCGCCGAGGCGCCGGCGGTCACCATCACCGCTTCCACCCCCTCGAACCACTCGGACTTCAACTCCGACACGTCGTCGATCAGGTGCGCCGGGCAGCCGACGTTCTCGGAAATCTCCGTCAGACGCTTGCTGTTGCTGCTGTTCTTGCTGCCGATCACCAGCACCAGGTCGGCGTCGGGCGCGATCCGCCGCACCGCGTGCTGGCGGTTGGTCGTCGCGTAGCAGATGTCGCTCGTCGGCGGGGCCTGGATGTTCGGGAACGCCCTCTTCAACGCCTGGATGATCACCTCCGCGTCGTCGGTGCTCAGCGTCGTCTGCGTCAGGTACGCGAGCTTGTTCGGGTCGCGGATCTTCAGCTTGGGGATGTCCGCGGGGCTCTCCACCACCTGGATCATGTCCGGCGCTTCACCCAGCGTGCCCTGCACTTCCTGATGGTCCCTGTGCCCGATCAGCAGCATCTGGACGCCCTGCTTGGCGTAGCGGATCGCCTCGACATGCACCTTCGTCACCAGCGGGCACGTGGCGTCCACCGCCGTGAGGTTCTTCTCCTTCGCGATCCGCCGGACCTCCGGCGAGACGCCGTGGGCGCTGAACACCGCGATGGACCCGTCGGGAACCTCGTTCAGGTCCTCCACAAACGTGACGCCGCGCTCCCGGAAGCGGTTCACCACGTGCTTGTTGTGCACGATCTCATGGAACACATAGAGCGGCTGTCCCTGGCACAGCTCCAGCAGCTGATCGACCACATCGATGGCCATGCGGACGCCGGCGCAGAAGCCGCGAGGGTTGGCGAGGAGAATTCTCATGGGAAGATCAGGGGAGCGTCGAGCCGATCCAGCCGTAGGGGGGAAGGGAGGAAGGGGGGAAGGGAAGAAGCGTGGAAGGAGGAAGTGGGGAACGAAGGAGGAAACGCAAGGGAAAGAGGCGAGGCAAGCGGCAAGGCGGGAGGGACGGAGCAAGGGACACGGGCTCGGGCCAGGGCCGCCCGGTGGTGACCCCTGCCGTGGCCCGGTTTGGGAGAAGGTTGGGTGTCTGAAGCCTTCCGGTCGGACGGATTGGACCATGATAGCCTTGCGGCGTGCGATGCCTCGACGGATTCCGGCACGCTTCGGAGTGAGAACGGTCGCTTGAACTTTCATGCTCTGTCCATGTCGGGTGCTTCGACGGACACTCCCGCGCGCAGGCTCGACTCGCGTGCCACGGGAGACGCAGAGGGAGGCCAAGGCGGCACCGGGGGCGCGGGGAGCACGGGGGGCACGGGGGGCACGGGGGGGCGACACGCCACCGACGGGCTCGGGGCCTCCGGGCCCGATTCCGTGGATGACGAAAGTTCGGCCCTGCGCCGGGTCACGGCACTGGCGACCTCGCACGATGAGAACTTCCCCGTGCTGACGCGTCTGGTGCCACGCGACCTCCGCGGGGATTTCGCCGCGGTGTACGCGTATTGCAGAACGTGCGACGACCTGGGGGACGAAACCGGGGTCGGGCCGGAGGCCAGGCTGCGATCGTTGGAACTGCTCCGCGAATGGCGGCGGATGCTCGAAGGGTGCGTGGCCTTCGCGACGGGCACGCCGGGGTCGGCGGCGCCCCGCCACCCGGTCTTCCTCGCCCTGGCGGGGACGATCCGCCGCCACGAACTGCCCCCGACGCCGTTCCACCACCTCATCGACGCCTTCGAGCAGGACCAGCGCGTCACGCGCTACGAGACGTGGGGGCAACTGCTGGACTATTGCACGCGCAGCGCCGACCCGGTGGGACGGATCATCCTTCATCTCGCGGGGGCCAGGCCGGTTCATCCGGACTGGGAAGAACTGGCGGCGATGTCGGACGCGACCTGCACGGCCCTGCAACTCACAAACTTCTGGCAGGACGTGCGGCGCGACCTGCTCGAACGGGACCGGGTGTACCTGCCAACGCAGGAAACCGGTTTCGCGGAAGAGCACCTGCGCGCCTGGCTCGACGATCGGCCCGGCGCGCCGGGGGCCGAGCCGGAGAACCGGGTCCGGTACATCCGGGCGCTGCGCCGCCTCGTCGGACGTACCTGGCCGCTGTTTGAGAAGGGCCGTCCGCTCCCCGCGCGGCTGGGGGGCTCGATGGGCCGGGTGGTCTGGATGTTCGGCGCGGGCGGCGAACGCGTGCTGCGCGAGGTCGAACGCGCCGGCTGCACCACGCTGTGGCGCAGGCCGCGGCTGGGTCGCCTGGCGAAACTGATGATCGTGGCGTCGGCGGCGTGCCGCTCGTTCGGGAAGCCGCGGCCGGTCACGGGGGGCGCCGCGTGAGCGGACGCGAAGGCAACCTCCCCGCGGCGATCCCGCCCACGCTCGAAGCGGATTTCGAGGCGTGCCGCCACATCGTCCGCGCCCACGCCCGCAACTTCTACTACGGGCTGCGCCTCAGCCCGGAGCCGAAACGCTCCGCGATCTACAGCGTCTACGCCTGGATGCGCCGCGGCGACGACGACATCGACCTGGCGGAGAACGCCCACCGCCGCGCCGAGCTGCTGGAGCAGTTCGTGCGCCGCTCCGAGCGGGTGTTCGCCGGCCTGGGCCTGGACGAGTTCGCCCAGCAGGAGCCGGTGTGGCGCGCGTTCGCGCACACGGTCGCGGGGTTCCCCATCGACCGCGCCGACCTGCGGGGGCTGCTCGAGGGTCTGCGCGAGGACACGCAGAACGACAACGCGGCGCGGGCGGGGACGCCGATCTACCCCGCGCGGGATCAACTCGAGCGGTACTGCTACCGGGTGGCCGGCGTCGTGGGCCTGATCTGCATCGACATCTGGGGGCTGCGGGCGGGCACGGACCGGGCCGAAGCGCGGCGCCTCGCGGCGGCGCGGGGGCTCGCCTTCCAACTCACCAACATCCTGCGCGATTTCGCGGAGGACTACGACCGCGGGCGGGTCTACCTGGCGGGGGAAGACTTCGAGGCGGCCCGGATCTCGCCCCAGGAGCTCCGCCGCTGGGAGGACCACGCACGCTGCGCGGCCCTGGTGCGCCGCGTGGGGGGCTGGGCGCGGGAGGCGTACGAACGCTCCGCGCCCCTGGACCGGATGATCGAGCCGGGCTGCGCCCCCACCTTGTGGGCGATGACGCGGATCTACTCCAGACTTCTCTCCAAGATCGACGCCGACCCCAGGCGGGTGGTCTCGCACCGGGTGCGGGTGCGCGCGGTGCACAAGGCCGGGATCGCGGTCGCGGCGGCGCTGCGCGCCAAGGTGCTCTCGCTCTAGGGCCCAAGGCCCGCCGATCGCTCGATCCGAGCGGAGCACCAGGCGCCGAATCATCGCCCCGCCGCCCGATCCCCCCGGTCCCCCCCCGGTCCCCCTCCCCGT
>CAZDYM010000199.1:0-5333 GCA_964509325.1 uncultured Phycisphaeraceae bacterium | reverse complement strand
GTCACCACCACCACCGGCGATGGCCCGTCCCTCTGGGGCGGGCCGTTGCTTTTTCTTCCGCGAGCCGGAAGAGCGCGCGGCGGAGACGCCCCGGAGTCCCCGGTTGAGTTTGGCCGGGTCCGCGCTTTAGGCCGATACAACCGAAGGATGCGGGTCGTCGTATCGACAGGGCTGTAGGATTCGAACCTGATCCCGTGCCCTGACAGAAATCGAACGGAACGGCCCGAATGACTCGAGGAACAGAGGAGAAGCGCATGGCGCGTCGGAAGACTGCGGATCGTCGGCGGATGAGTCAGCCCCGTCTGGAAGGCCTCGAGGCCCGGCTGCTGCTCGCGGGCGACCTGCCGTCGATCATCCGCATCGACGCCGACAACCGCGGCCTGGTCGTCCTCCGCGCCAACCAGGAACTCGACGAGACCACCGTCACGGCGTCGGCCATCCGCGTCTTCACCGCCGGCAACGACAGGCTGCTGGGCACGGAGGACGACCAGGCGGTCAGTTTCTCGAACGTCTCGTACGACCGGGCCAGCCGCTCGATCCGCTTCAACTCGGGCGTCGCCGCCAACACGCGCTACCGCGTCGAGGTCAACGGGTCGCTCATCACCAACACCCGCGGCGTGCAGCTCGACGCCGAGTTCACCGGCGCGAACACGATCTCGGGCGACGGCACCGCCGGCGGCACGATGGTCTTCTTCACCCGGACCCCCGCCCAGCAGGTGGCCCGCATCGACACCTTCGCCGGCGTCATCGACATCGACCTGCTCGCCGACCGCGCGCCCATCACCGTCCGCAACTTCCTCGCGTACGCCAACGCCGGCGACTACGACAACTCCTTCTTCCACCGCAACGCCGAGAGCAACGGGCAGCCCTTCGTGGTCCAGGGCGGCGGCTTCCGCGCAGTCACGGGGCTGCCCGGCATCCCCACCCGCCCGCCGATCCAGAACGAGTTCGGCGTCTCCAACACCCGCGGCACCATCGCCATGGCCAAACTCGGGGGCAACCCGAACTCCGCCACCAACCAGTTCTTCTTCAACCTCGGCGACAACTCCTCCAACCTCGACAACCAGAACGGTGGCTTCACCGTCTTCGCCCGCGTGCGCGATTCCGCCGGCCTGGCCGTCATGGACGACCTCTCGGAGTTCGACAACTTCGACGCCTCCGCCCAGAACTCCGCTTTCGACGACCTCCCCGTCCGCAACCTCTCCGCGGTGCAGGCCAACGGCTCGGCCCGACCCGAAGACCTCATCACGATCAACCGCGTCTCGTTGCTGGTGGACATCGCCGCCACCCCGGGCCAGCAGGCTTCCTTCGACAACGCCGTCACCGTCACCGGCGACCAGGGGCAGACCGTCCGCTTCCTCGACCTGACGGGCAACGGCTTCGGCGTCGCCGACTTCGCGCAGGTCCGCTTCAGCGGGAACACCGTCTCGTCGATCACGATCACCAAGGATTTCACCGGGTCGATGGCCATCGTCGTCACCGGCGCGCCGCGCGTGAACGTCATCAACGACACACGCCGCACCGCCACCGGCACGATCGGCTACATCGCCATCCAGGACGGCTCGCTGGGCGCCCTGCAGACCCGCGGCAGCGTCGTGGGCGCCGCCGTCGGCGGCTTCGTCGTCGCCCCGGGCTTTGAGTTGCCCGAGGACGTGGACGGCGACACCGCCACCAACGACCTCACCGCGCTGTTCGCCCCCGGCACCGGCGCCACCTCGTCCATCGTCGTCGACGGGTCGTTGATCGGGGGCGTGCGCGTCGGCGGGTCGCTGCTCGCCGTCCGCGTCAGGGGCGACACCGCCGCCGACTTCCGCACCGGCGGCACCGCCGGCGACCTGTCGAGCTACACCTTCGCCGCCGCCGACAACACCTCGATCTCGACCCCCAACCGGCTCAGCGCCGTCACCGCCACCAACTGGCGCGTCAGCGACACCACCCGCAAGACCATCTCCGCGCCCGTCCTGCGCACCCTCCGCATCACCGGCGAGGGCGGGCAGCGCGGCGTCTTCGAGGGTCAACTCAACCTCACCGGCCCCGAGCAGGGAGCCCCCTCCGAGACCCTCACCCTCGGCTCCGCCACCATCAAGGGCGGCGTGTTCTCCAGCCAGTGGGACATCACCGGGAACATGGGCCCGGTCAACCTCGGCCCGGACTCCGACCGCTGGACCCTGAACGTCTCGGGCAACACCCGCACCATCATCATGGGCCGCGCGGTGAACAACAACATCAGCGTCACCGGCAACGTGCCCAGCCTGCGGGCCTCCGAGTGGTTCACCGGGCGGGCCCGCGCCGCCACCTTCGGCGAGGTCCGCGTCCTCCGGGGCGGGCTCGGCGGGGGCGACGGCTCGTTCCAGGGAACGCTCGAGACCACCGACCAGAACGCCGCCACCGCCATCCAGTCCGCCTCGTTCACCACCCTCCGCAACGCCACCATCGACGCCCGCACCGTGCTCAACAGCGTCACCGCCACCGAGGCCTTCGACTCCACCATCGGCGGGCGCTCCGGCCTCACCACCGCCAAGTTCGGCACCCTCACCAACACCAACATCCAGGCCCAGAACTTCTCGCGCCGCATCGACGTCGGCGCCTGGGACGGCGGCAGCCTCACCGGCGGCACCGTCCAGGCCCTCAGCGTCTCCCGCAACGCGCGATTCAACTCCACCAACCTCAACGCCCTGCTCAACCTCACCATCGGCGGCAACTGGACCACCACGCTCACGACCCGCGGCGGGCTCAACTGGCGCATCGGGGGCGACCTCCTCGACTCCAACATCAACCTCAACTTCCAGCAGACCATCAACTCGCTCACCTCGCTCTCCATCAGCGGGTCGATGGTCAACTCGAACTTCCGCGCCGTCCAGACCGTCCAGCGCGTCACCGTCGGACGCATGGACAACGCCGGCATCTACGTCGGCGCGCCCACCAACCAGGTCGGGCTGCCCGCCAACGCCGCCAACACCAACGACGCCGCGCGCATCGACAGCCTCCGCGTCTTCGGCCGCGGCCCCGGCCCCAGCATGACCAACAACTCCTTCATCGTCACCGGGCGCCTCCGCCAGGCCTCCATCGTCTCGCCCGACCTCGACAACGGGGGCGGGGTCCACGGCGTCGCCGCCAACCGCATCACCAGCATCACCGTGCAAACCCGCGGGCGGCCCATCACCTTCACCAACCCGCGCGCCACCATCACCACGCTGGGCAACTTCCGCATCCAGTTGAACCCCGCCGCGCCGAGCGCCTGAGCCACGCCCGCGATGCGGCAACGCCCCTCCCGATTCGCCCGGTTTGCCGCGTCGCGCCGCGCCCGCGCCCTGTTCGCGCTTTACGCCGTCGCCCTTTTCATCGGCACGCACTGGCCGCAACTGGTCATCCCGATGGCAGGCCGCCCCGACCTGGTGGTCCACCTCACGCTGTTCTCGGCGTGGACCGTGCTGCTGTTCCTCAGCGGTCTGGCCGGCGACCCGCGCTCGTGGCGCACGGTTGCGGTGGTGCATGTCGTCGCCGCCCTCTACGCCGCCGCCGACGAGGGGCTCCAGGCCGTTCCCTTTGTCCGACGCTGGTTCGCGTGGGACGACATGATGTTCAACACCTTCGGCGTGGTGCTGGGCACGATGGTCAACGTCGCCCTGCGCCGACTTCTCGACCGCGGTGCTCCCTCCAGCCGATGACCCGCGACCGTGCCCGATGACACGACCATCCCCCTCGAACCACAGAACCCCGATCGTCGGGCGGGGGAGGGCCGGGCTTCGGCGTCGGCGTCGGGGTCGGGGTCGGTCGAGCCGGACCTCGATCCCAGAACCCCGAACCCCACCCCCGCTCCACACGCCGCGCCCCCCGGGTCCCCCGCGCCGCCTGCCTCTGCCGCCGCGTCCACCGGCTTCGCCGGGTTCGTCCGTGTTATCGCGCTGCTCACCCTGATCTCGCGCTTGTCGGGCCTGATCCGCGAGTCCATCGCGTTCAAGGTCTTCGGGGCCTCTCCCGTCTGGTCGGCGTTCACCGTCGCGTTCACCGTGCCCAACGTGTTCCGCCGACTCTTCGGCGAGGGCGCCCTCACCGCCGCGTTCATCCCCGAGTACGCCGGTCTTCTGAAACAGGACCCCGCCAAGGCCGGCGCCCTGGCCCGTCTCACGATGACGGGGCTGCTGGTGTTCTCGGCGTTCATCGTGCTCGTCGGCGAGGCGCTGCTGTACCTCGCGCTGCGCGCCCTGAGCCCCGGCGAGAGCGGGCGCAGCGTCGTCGTCTTCACGATGGTGATGCTGCCCTACATGCCGCTGATCTGCGCCACCGCCATCCTCGGCGGTATGCTGCAGACCCAGGGGCGGTTCGCCGCCCCCGCCGCCGCCCCCATCCTGCTCAGCGCGTTCATGATCGCCGCCTCGACCATCTGGGCGTGGGCCCTGGGCTCCCCGCCCGAGGCCACCGCGATGGCCGTCGCGTTCAGCGTCACCCTCTCCGGCGTCGTGCAGCTGGCGTGGTGCCTGTGGGCGTTGCGCGGCGTGGTGTCGTGGAAGCGGCAGGCCGCCGACGTGACAGCGAACTTCCGCGCCATGATGAAACGCTTCCTGCCCGTCACGATCTCGTCGGGCACGATGCAACTCAGCGTGGTGGCGGACCAGCTCATCGCGGGCTACGCCGTCACCTTCGGGGCCATGCTGCCCTGGGGCACGCCCTACCCGGTGGACGCCTCCGGGGCCGCGGTGCTTTCCTACGCCTCGCGGCTGTACCAGTTCCCGCTCGGGGTGTTCGGCATCGCGGTGGCCACCGCGGTGTTCCCCGCGCTGGCCCGCGCCTGGGCCGACGAAGCGAACCGCGTTCACGATTTCGCCCAGACCATCCGCCGCGGCACCCGCCTGAGCCTGTTCATCGGCCTGCCCGCCACCGTCGGCCTGGTCATCGTCGGGCACGACCTCTGCGCCGTGATCTACAGCAGCGAGGTCGGACGCGCCGAGGAGGTCGCACGCGTCGCCAACACGCTGACGGGCTACAGCTCGGCGGTGTGGGCCTACTCGCTCACGCACGTGTTCAGCAAGGCCTTCTACGCCGCCGGCGACACCGCCACCCCGATGCGGATCAGCCTCATCACCATCGCGTGCAACGTGCTGCTCAACCTGGTGCTCATCTGGCCCATGCAGGAGGCCGGTCTGGCGTGGTCGACCACCATCACCGCCACGGGGCAGTGCGCGGCGTTGGCCTGGATCGCCTCGCGCCGCTTCGCCCCGAGCCCGGAGCCGCTGTTCAACGCCGAGACCCGCCGCGCTGTTTCCATCACGGCGATGGCCTCGGTCGTCATGGGCTGCGTGCTGATCGGCTCGGCACTCGTCTGGCCGCTCGGC
>CAZDYM010000198.1:0-5348 GCA_964509325.1 uncultured Phycisphaeraceae bacterium | reverse complement strand
GTGAGACGCGGGGGCAACCCGCGACTTTGCGCGGCGGTGAACCTAGCATCCGTCCTATGCGCGAAGGCCCGAATCAGCCCCGGAATCCCGGCTCCGATAGCCCCGCGCCGACGCCCCCGGCGGGCGGCGGGCAGAACATCGGCCAGGTGATGGACCTGCAGATCGAGTCCGAGTTGAAGGACTCGTACCTGACGTACGCCATGAGCACGATCATGGACCGGGCGCTGCCCGACGTCCGTGACGGGCTGAAGCCCTCGCAGCGGCGCATCCTGGTGGCGCTGAACGACCTGAACCTGCGGCCGAACCGCAAGCACATCAAGTGCGCGAAGATCTGCGGCGACACGTCGGGCAACTACCACCCGCACGGCGAAGGGGTGATCTACCCCACGCTCGTCGGCATGGCCCAGCCGTGGAAGATGCGCGTGCCGGTGGTGGACCCGCAGGGCAACTTCGGCTCGATCGACGGGGACCCGCCGGCGGCGATGCGGTACACGGAAGCCCGGATGTCGTGGGCGGCGGTGGACATGCTGGAGGACCTGAAGCTCGACACCGTCGACTTCCAGCCGAACTATGACGACCGTCTGACCGAGCCGACGGTGCTGCCGGGGAAGTTCCCGTACTTGCTGATCAACGGGGGGGTGGGGATCGCGGTGGGGATGGCCACTTCGCTGGTGCCGCACAACCCCGGGGAGATCTTCGACGCGATCACGGCGGTGATCGACCGGCCGGACCTTTCGCTGGCGGAGCTGATGGAGATCGTGCCGGGGCCGGACTTCCCCACAGGCGGGGTCATCTGCGGGCGGCGTGGGATCGTCGAGGGGTACGCGACGGGGCGGGGGCGGCTGACGTGCCGCGGGGTGGTTCACGTGGAGGACCTGGCCAACGGGAAGCAGCAGATCGTGATCGACGCGATCCCGTACCAGTTGGTGCAGGGGACGCTGATGGAGCGGATCGTCGACGCGGTGAAGGAAGAGCGGATCAAGGACATCACCGACGTGCGGAACGAATCGGGGCGCGGGGCGCAGACGCGGATCGTGTGCGAGCTGCGGCGCGGGGTGGACCCGGCGGTGGTGGAGAACCAGCTGTACGAGTTCACGCCGCTGCAGAGCACGGTCTCGATCATGAACATCGCGCTGGTGAACCGCCAGCCGCGGACGCTGCCGCTGAAGGATCTGATCCAGCACTACATCGGTCACCGGGTGGACGTGATCGAGCGTCGGACGCGGCACCTGCTGCACGAGGCGAAGAAGCGGGCCCACGTGCTGGAGGGCCTGATCTACGCGGTGTGCGACATCGACGAGGTGATCCGGATCATCCGCTCGAGCAAGACGCGGGAGGAGGCGATCGCGCGGCTGAGCGAGAGGCGGTTCACGATCGCGCCCACGCACCCCGGCGCGGGCGCGATCCCGGCCCGGCTGATGCAGGCGGTGCGGGCGTTCGACTCGACCGGCGGCGTGCCGCTGACGCGGGTGCAGGCCGAGGCCATCGGGGCGATGCGGCTGATCCAGCTGGTGGGGCTTGAGATCGAGAAGCTGGTGGCCGACTACACGGCGCTGGTGGCGGAGATCGAGGGGTACGAGGCGATCCTGGCCGACCGCGGGCTGGTGATGGGCATGATCAAGGCCGACTGCGCCGAGATGAAGGCGCGGTTCGCGCGCCCGCGCCTGACGAAGATCGAGGAGACCGAGGGCGATGTCGATTTCGAGGCGCTGATCCGCGAAGAGGACGTCGCGGTGACCATCAGCCACCAGGGCTGGGTGAAGCGCACGCCGCTGAGCACCTACCGCGAGCAGAACCGAGGGGGCCGCGGCATCCTGGGGGCCGACTCGAACGACGACGACTTCATCGAGCACATCATCGTGGCGAGCACTCACGACGACCTGCTGGTGTTCACCGACCGGGGGCGCGTGTTCAAGATCAAGGTGTACGAGACGCCGGAGATGGCCCGCACGGCCAAGGGCCGGTCGATTGTCAACATGGTCGAGCTGCGTCCCGCGGAAACGGACGCGAGCGGGAACACGACGCGCCCCGCGGAGAAGGCCGTGGCGTTCCTGCCGATCAAGGACTTCGAGAAGGCCGAGGACTACCTGGTCTTCGCCACGGCTCAGGGCAAGATCAAGCGGACCAGCCTCAAGCTCTACCAGAACGTCAACAAGTCCGGCATCATCGCCATCAGCCTGAACGAGGGCGACAGCCTCATCGGGGTCGCGGCCACCAGCGGGATCGATCACGTGCTGCTGGGCACGGCCCAGGGCATGTCGATCCGGTTCGAGGAGACCGACGCGCGGGCGATGGGGCGCGACGCGGCGGGTGTGAAGGGCATCGAACTGGCCGAAGGCGACGAGGTGGTCGGCCTGGTGCGGATCGAGATGCGCTCCGCCGACGACCCGACCTCCAGCGTCCACCCCGAGATCGACCTGCTGACCGTGACGGAGAACGGCTACGGGAAGCGGACCGACCTCACCGAGTACCTCGTGCAGACCGAGGGCGACGCCGAGCCCTCGGCCGAGGCGCAGGCCTCCCCGTCCTCGGAGAGCGCCGGCTCCGCGAGCCGGGGCGCCTACCGGGTGCAATCTCGCGGCGGCAAGGGCCGCATCGACATCCGCACCAACGGGCGGAACGGGAAGGTGGTGGCGGTGGCGGCGGTCACGGGCGAGCAGGGGGTGGTCTTCGTCACGCAGGGCGGGCTGCTGGTCCGCATCCCGGCGTCGCAGATCAGCCGCATCGGGCGGGCCACCCAGGGGGTGCGGGTGGTGAACCTGAAGGACGGCGACAAACTGATCGCGGCGGCGGTGGTGCCGGCGGGTGAGCAGGACAACGGCGGAGCGCCGGGCCCCGAGGCCGCGCCGTCCTGAAAGCCCGCGGTACCATCCCGCGCATGAGCCTCACGGGGGACATCGTCCCGTTGAACCCGGAACAGCGCGACGCCGTGAACCATGTCGGCGCGCCGCTGCTGGTGCTGGCCGGCCCGGGCACCGGGAAGACGCGCGTCATCATCGCGCGGCTGCTGCGGCTGCTGAGCGAGGGCCACGAGCCGGAGTCGCTGCTGGCGGTCACCTTCAGCGTCAAGGCGACGCAGGAGATGCGCGACCGGCTGGCGCAGTGGGCCGCGGAGCACCTGCCCGAGGCCACCGCGCGTGGCGCGGCGCGGGTTCAGATCTCGACGTTCCACGGCTTGGGTCGGCGGCTGACGCGCCGGTTCGGCGACGTGCTGGGGGTCTCGCCCGAGGCGGCGTTGCTGGACCACGCTGTCGCCAAGCGGCTGCTGCGCCGGCTGATCTCGGAGCTGGGGCTGTTCCCGCACTTGGCGGCGGAGGGGTACCAGTCGGTGCTGGAGCATCACCTGAGGTTCGAGGCGGCGTGCAAGCACAACGCGCGGTCGCCGGAGGACGCCGAGGCGTTCGCGTTGCAGTGGGGCGAGCGGCTCCGGGCCAACGAGCCGGGGCTCGACAGGGACGCGCTGGCGGCGGCGCGGCTGGAGCAGCGCGACTTTCTGGACCACGCGCGGCGGTACCGGGCGTTCGCCCGTGAGTGCCTCAGGCAGGGTCTGTTCACCTTCGACGACGACCTGGCGTACCCGCTGCGGATCTTCCGAAAGCGGCCCGAGTTGGCGGCGTTCCTCCGGGCCGAGCACCGGCACGTGGTTGTCGACGAACTGCAGGACGTGAACCCGGCGCAGCTGGAACTGCTGCGCTGGATCGCCCCACCCGCGGCCGCGTCTGCGGGCGCGGCGCACGACGGCGGGACCGACCTGTGTGCCGTGGGCGACGACGACCAGGCGATCTACGCCTTCCGCGGGTCGGACCCGGCGGCGGTGGAGGCGTTCCGCGCCATGTGGCCGGCGCACCGGGCCATCAAGCTGGAGGAGAACCACCGCAGCGCGGCGGAGATCGTGGCGACGGGCAACGCCGTGATCGCGCACGCGGGGCACCGCGCGCTGGGGGGCAAGACGATCCGTGCGTCGGGCGGAGGAGGGAATGGCGGAAAGAACGGGGGAGAGAACGGGGGGGAAAGCGTGGGCGCAAGGGGCCGCGTCGAGGCGTTCACGGTCCCCAGTGACGGCGACCACGGGCACCTGGTGGCCTCGCTCATTCTGAGCGACAAGGCGTCGCGGCCGGAGCGCCGGTGGTCGGACTACGCGGTTCTGTGCCGGGGCGCCGGGCAGCTTGAGAAGGTCGGGGCGGCGCTGATGTTGAAGGGGGTCCCGATCGACTTTCGCCGGGGTGCCGCGCCGCGCGACGAGCCGGCGGTGCAGGACCTGTTCGCGTGGCTGGGCCTGCTGGCCGACGGGCGTGACGACGCGAGCACGCAGCGGCTGCTGGTGCGTCCGTCGTTCGGGGTGGGGCTGGAGGAGGTGCGGGGCTGGCGCGAGGCGCACGCCGCCGCGAGAAGGGCGGCCCGCGAGGGGGGGCGTGAGGCGTCGGAGGGGTTCCCCGGTCTGGCGGATTGGCTGGCGGCCAACAAAGGCGACGTGCCGGAGGTGGCGCGGTTCACGGCGCTGCTGGCGGAGCTGCGCCGCACCGCCGCGACCATGCCGGCGGACCGGGCGGTCGAGCACGTGGTGCGGACGGCGCACCTGATGGGGGACGATTCGCCGGAGGTGCTGGAGCCGTCGCAGCGGGCCCGTCGGGCGCGGGCGCTGGTGGACGCCATCCGGTTTGTCCGTTCCCGTCAGGCGTTCCTGGACCACCCCGGCGACATCGGCGCGTACCTGGCGTACGACCGCGACCTGGACGACGAGGGCCGCAACTTCCGCGCCCCCGGACTGGAGACCGAGCAGGAGGACGACGAACGCCCCGACGCGGTCAGTGTCATCACCGCCCACCGCGCCAAGGGGCTGGAGTGGGACACGGTGTTCGTCGTGAAGATCGGGCGCACCGAGGGCTCGTTCGGCGCCGGCGGGCGCGAGGAACCGGACCGGATCGAACTGCCCCCGGATTTCACGGGCCGGCCGACGCCGGACCAGGCGGACGAGGAAACGCGGCTGCTGTACGTCGCGTGCACGCGGGCCAAGCGGCGGCTGGTGCTGACGGCCAAGAAGAAGGCGGCCCCGAAGCCGAAAGAGACTTCCAGCGAAGACCTGTTCGTCAGCCTGACCCACTTCCACCCCGAGCTGGGCATCGTGGTGACGCCGATGGAGGACGCCCTGCGGGCGATCGGGGCCCAGGCCCCCTCGATGCTGGAGGAAGAGCTGGCGGAACGGTCGGCGTCGGCCTCGCGCCGGGAGCGGGTGCGGCGCGAGATCGTGCACGCGCGTCAGTGGGCGTTCGCGGCGCTGCACGACGCGGCGGCGCCGGGGGTCGGCGTCAGGTCGCCCGTGACCATCCGCTGGGCAAAGTGATCGAACA
>CAZDYM010000197.1:0-5352 GCA_964509325.1 uncultured Phycisphaeraceae bacterium | reverse complement strand
CCGCAGCCGCAACGACCAGGTGGCCACCGACCTGAGGCTCTGGACGGCCCGCGCCATCGAGTCCTCGCTGCTGCCCGCCCTGCGCGAGGCCCGCGCCTCGCTGCTGCGTCTCGCCGAGCGGGAACTCGAGAGCGTCCTGCCCGGCTACACCCATCTCCAGCGGGCCCAGCCGGTGCTGTGGGGCCACTGGGCGCTCGCGTACGCCGAGATGCTGGAGCGCGACGCGGAACGGCTCGCGCAGGCGCTGGCCCGCACCCGCGTCTCGCCGCTGGGCAGCGGCGCCCTCGCCGGGACCGCCTACCCCGTCGACCGCGACGCCATCGCCCGCGATCTGGGCTTCGAACGCCCCGGCCGGAACAGCCTCGACGCCGTGAGCGACCGCGATTTCGCCGTCGATACCGTGAACGCCTGCGTCCTCTGCGCCCTGCATCTTTCGCGCCTCGCCGAGGACCTCATCATCTACTCCTCCGGCGAGTTCGCCTTCGTCGAGATGAGCGACCAGTGGTCCAGCGGCAGCTCGCTGATGCCGCAGAAGAAGAACCCCGACGCCCTCGAACTGCTCCGCGCCAAGGCCGGGCGGATCATCGGCGCGCAAGCCGCGCTCAACACCGTCCTCAAGGGCCTGCCGCTGGCGTACAACAAGGACCTCCAGGAGGACAAGGAGCCGCTCTTCGAGGCGACCGACTCGCTCCTGCTGGCCCTCCGCGTGCTCCCCGCCGTGCTCGACGGCATGAAGGTCAACCGCGACACCTGCCGCCGCGCCGCCGAGGGCGGCCACGCCAACGCCACCGACTTCGCAGACTATCTCGTCGAGAAGGGCGTCCCCTTCCGCGAGGCCCATGAGATCACCGGGCGCGTCGTGAGGCTGGCGCTCAGCAAGAATCTGCCGATCGAAAGGCTCTCACTCGCCGAACTCCGCACGATGGCCCCGCAAGTCGGCGAGGACGTGTTCCCACGCCTCGCCCTCGACGCCATCATCGCGAAGCGCGACGTGGTGGGGGGGACAGCGAGCAACCGCGTGCGCGAGCAGCTGGATTCCGCGCGTCGCCGCGCGGTTTGACAACCGGGCCGCCGCCGCGCGGCCCGACCACCACGACAGTTCCCGGACCATCGCGCCCGAATCCGCCGGCCTTCTCCGCGCTCTCCGCGTTTCCGCGGCGGATCCGACTTTGGATCCGCTGACGTCAACGCGATACCGTTCCCCCCATGTCATCGTCTACTTCCAGCCCGATCGACATCGCCGTCGTCGGCGCCACCGGCGCCGTCGGGCGTGAGTTTCTCGACGTCCTGGAGCAGCGCCGGTTCCCGCACGCCCGCATCCGCCTGCTGGCCTCGGCACGCTCCGCCGGCTCGTCGCTGCCCTACCGGGGCGGGCAGGTCAAGGTCGAAGAACTCACCGAGCGCTCCTTCGACGGCGTCAAACTCGCCCTCTTCTCCGCCGGGGGCTCGGTTTCAAAGCAGTACGGCCCCGTCGCCGTCAGCGCCGGCGCGGTGGTCGTCGACAACTCCTCCGCGTTCCGCATGGTCGAGGGCGTCCCGCTGGTCGTCCCCGAGGTCAACGCCGGCGACGCCGACGCCCACAAGGGCTACGCCAAGCCCGGCATCATCGCCAACCCCAACTGCTCGACCATCATCATGCTGGTGGCCGTGAACCCCATCCGCGCCGCTTTCGGCGTGGAGCGCATCGTCGTCAGCACGTACCAGGCCGCCAGCGGCGCGGGGGCCGCCGCAATGGACGAACTCCGCACCCAGACCGCCGACGTGCTCGCCGGGCGCGTCGCCAGGCCGGTGGTCTTCAAAGAGCCCTACGCCTTCAATCTCTTCAGCCACAACTCTTCGATGGACCCGGCCACCGGCCGCAACCAGGAAGAGCAGAAGATGATCGACGAATCCCGCAAGATCTGGCGCGACGCGACGGTGAGGATCACCGCGACGTGCATCCGCGTGCCAGTGCTGCGGGCCCACGCCGAATCGATCAACCTCACGCTGAAGCAGCCCGCCACCGAGAAGCAGGTGCGCGACGCCCTCGCCTCGGCCCCCGGCGTCACGCTGCTCGACGACCGCGCCGCCAACGCGTTCCCCACCCCGCTGAAGGCCTCGGGCAAGGACGACGTCCTGGTCGGCCGCGTCCGGGGCGACGAATCGCAGGCGTCCTCCGGCTCCGGCGCCGAGACGAAGTTCCAGGGCTTCAACCTGTTCGTCTGCGGCGATCAGCTCCGCAAGGGCGCGGCCCTGAACGCCGTGCAGATCGCCGAGTTGCTCGGGTAGCATTGGGCCTTCACCATGCGCCACATCGAACTCATCACCACCGGCGGCACCATCGAGAAAACCTACGACGAGGCCACCGGCGAGCTCACCAACCGCCGGAGCATGGTCGAACGCATGCTCCGCCGCCTCAAGCTGATGGACACCGAGATCCACCACCGCGCCCTGATGCACAAGGACAGCCTGCTGATGACCGACGACGACCGCCGGCTCATCTTCAAGGCCGTCCGCGCCGCGCTAGAACTCTCGGACGCGGTGGTCGTCCTCCACGGCACCGACACCCTCTGCGTCACCGGTGAGACACTCCACAAGGACATCCCCGACCTCACCAAGCCCGTGATCCTTACCGGCGCCATGCGCCCCTTCGAGATGTCCCGCTCCGACGCACTCCAGAACCTCACCGAGGCGCTGCTCGCCACCAGTCTGCTGCCCGCGGGGGTGTACGCCGTCGCCCACGGCCGGGCCCTGAAGTTCCCCGGCGTCATCAAGGACCGCGAACTCGGCTCGTTCCGCCGCGCCTGACGCCGGCTCTGTGAGCGGGCGCGTTCAGCCACCGCGCTGTTCGCCGCCCCGCGGCCCGCAAGCCAGCAGCACCACCGCCGCCGCCGCGATCCCGACCGCGCTGAGCAGCCACATCGGCGGCAGATAGCCGTGGCTGGCCTTGATGTTCAAGCCCCGGCAGTACCCCATCGCCAGCACGTGCGCCAGCAGCACCAGCATCGCCGCCAGCGAGAGCCGGTGCCGCGCCACCGCCGACCACGCCGGACGCGTCACCAGGTACAAGAGCCCCGCCGCCAGCCCCCCGAAGCAGAACACCAGCTCGCCCGCCGGGGTCATCCTCCCGCTCGCCGAGGCGCCCTCGGGCGACACGCCGTAGAACTCCGTGAAGTACCCCGGCCCCAGGATCGCCAGCGACATCGGGACGTGCCAGATCACCCCGAACACGCCCGCCCGGAACCACACGCCGGATTCAACGCCCCCCTCGGACCGGCGGTTCCTTCGCCACTGCTGAACGAACGCCGCGAGGAAGCACAGCGCCGCGCCCATCGAAACGCCCTTGTTCACGATGAACGCGGGGATGTTCGGCGCGTTCTCCGGCGCGAACACCACGTACCGCACCACCGAGTACGCGATGCAGCCGAGGAACAGCCCGATGATCCACTTCATACGCGGGAATCTCGCACGTGGCAGAGGGCGACAGGGTGCCCGGTCCGTGCCGGGAGCCACAACCCCCGAGGCAAGACGGAAGACCGGGCGCGGGCGGCTCGGCTCCACGCCCGTTTCGCTTTCCCACTGTATCCGTGCGAGCGCCGACCGGCGCGCCCCTGAGACTCAGTCGCATCTGCCGCCTCCGCCGGGTTTGACCCCTCCACCTCCCACCGGTAGCGTGCGCAGTATGAGCGCCACGACCACCGTACCCAACGAGCCCGTCCTGCCCGATGTGAAGATGCACGCCGTCAGGCCGACCGAGCCGGTGCTCGCCACCATTACCAAGAACGAGCGGGCGACCGTCAGCAAGAAGACGGCGTCCTTCATCCGCCAGGTCGAGTTCGACGTCTCGGGCACCCCGCTCGAAAAGATCTGCAATCCGGGCCAGGCCATCGGCGTGCTCGCCGAGGGCACCGACGCCTCCGGAAAGCCGCACAAGGTCCGCCTCTATTCGCTCTCCTCGCCCAAGGACGGCATCGACGGCAACGGCAAGATCTACTCCGTGACCGTGAAGCGCTCCATCGACGAACACTGGGATAACGGCAAGCTGTTCCTGGGGGTCGCCTCGAACTACCTCTGCGACCGCCAGGTCGGGGACAAGATCAAGGTCTCCGGCCCCAACGGCAAACGGTTCCTGCTCCCCGCCGACCCCAACAAGCACGACTACATGTTCTTCGCCACCGGCACGGGCATCGCCCCGTTCCGCGGCATGATCATCGATCTCGCCAAGCAGAAATGCACCAGCAAGATCACCCTTATCATGGGCGCGCCGCACGCCTCCGACCTGCTCTATCACGACTTCTTCCTCGATATGCAGAGCAAAAACCCGAACTTCACCTACCTCACCGCCATCAGCCGCGAGAAGCAGGCGGACGGGCACGATCAGCTCTACGTCCAGGACCGGCTCCGCACCAACCGCGACCAGCTCCTCGCCCAGATCACCAGCGAACGCAACCTCTTCTACATCTGCGGCCTCGCCGGCATGGAACTCGGCATCTTCCAGCAGCTCGCCATGATGCTCCAGGGGAGCACCCTTGAGCAGTACCTCCAGTGCGACCCCCAGGCCCTGCGGGACATCCGCCACTGGAAGCGGGAGATGCTCCACAAGGAGATCCGCCCCACCCGCCGGTTCCTCATGGAGGTTTACGCCTGACGGCACCCCGCCGGTCCCCCGCGGGGGTCCACGCCCCCTCGCTGCACCGGTTCCGAAATCCGACCGATACACTCTCCCGGAAACCATCCCAACACTCCGACGCACCTCCCCGCGTCCTCCGCGCCCCCGCGGTGCATCCCCATCCGAAGGAACACGACATGGCTCACGTCATCACCGAACCCTGCATCGGCACCAAGCAGACCGCCTGCTGCGACGTCTGCCCCGTGGACTGCATCCACCCCAAGAAGGACGAGCCGGACTTCGCCGGCGCCACCCAGCTCTACATCGACGCCAACACCTGCATCGACTGCGGCCTGTGCGTCGACGAGTGCCCGGTGAAGGCCATCTTCCCCCAGGACAACGTCCCGGCGGAATGGCACAAGTACATCCAGATCAACGCGGACTACTACGCCAAGAAGTAACGCCGAAGGCGGAGCGCGGACACCACACCGCACAACGACCAAGTTCCAGCCCGGCCCCGACGGCCGGGTTTTTCATTGGCGCCACGCCGGCGGGCACCCCGGCGTGACCGGTCCGGCGGACCATGCCTGAGGCGCACGCCGCATCTGTGCTCTGTGCGCTGTGTTCTGTGCTCTGTGGATTCGAGCCCCGCTCCTCGCTTTCGCGTCTCGATCCTTCTTCTTCTTCTTCTTCTTCTTCTTCACCCCAATCAGCACCATCACAACTACCTCTTCCACCCAATCCACTGGATGAACCAACCTTTC
>CAZDYM010000196.1:0-5387 GCA_964509325.1 uncultured Phycisphaeraceae bacterium | reverse complement strand
CGCCGGTCCGCAAGGGCCCACGGGCGCGACCGGTGCGACAGGGGCCACCGGTCCGCAAGGCCCCGCCGGTCCGCAAGGCCCCACCGGCCCCGCGGGTGCTTCGCCCTGGGCGCTCAGCGGCAGCGATACCAACTTCGCCGGAGGCCGCGTCTCGGCTGGTACCGCCACCCCTCTGGCGAACGTCACGCTCAACTCCGACAACAGCACCGCGGGCAGCGGGTTCACGCGGGCGATCTTCGGCACCGTGGCGAGCACCGGCGGCGCGGCGGTTCAGGGGAACACCGCATCCGCCGCCTCGTTCACCTCGTTCCCAGGCCCGTCCGCGCCGACGAGCGCCACCACCACCACCGCCGGCGTGCTCGGCGTGGCGGGAGGCTCCAATACCGCGGGCGTGTACGGCTTCGCCAACGACGGCGGCAGCGGCGTCGTCGGCGTCGACGGAACCGCCACCGGCTCCAACAACGCCGGCGTCCGAGGCATCAGCGCGAACGCCAGCGGCTTCGGCGTGCTCGGCATCAACGACTCCACCTCCAACAACGCCACCGCCATCCGGGGCACCGGCAGCCGCGGCGTCGCCGGCTTCTCCGCCCTCGACACCAACGGCAGCGCCGGATCGGGCCGCATCCTCGCGGGCGGCATCTACGGCGAGACCACCAACTCCGACGGCAGCGCGGGCTACTTCCTCGGCCGCGTCACCATCGACAACACCTCGGGCAACGGGGCCGATACCAGCGGCACCGACGGCCTGATCGTGTGGTCGAACTCCGGCGCCTCGGGCTTCAACTCCTCCGGCGCCCTCTTCACACCCTCGGACCGCAACAGCAAGAAGGACTTCACCCCCGTCGATGCCGCCGACGTCCTGAACAAGGTCACGTCGCTGCCCATTACCACCTGGCACTACAAGAACGACGACAACACCCTCTACATGGGCCCGATGGCCCAGGATTTCGCTGCCGCCTTCGGCCTGGGCGACAAGGACACCGTGATCCACGGCGTGAACGCCGACGGCGTCGCGCTCGCCGCCATCCAGGGCCTCAACACCAAACTCGAGCTCGAACTGAAGCACCGCGACGCGCGGCTCAGCAAGCTCGAGGCGGACCTCACCTCCGTCCAGGTGGCGCTCAGCGCCGCCAAGGTTCAGCCGAACCTCGGCGGGATCGGGCTGGGCGGGCTGCTGGTGGCCGTGCCCACCCTCGCGGGCCTCGCGTACGCACGCCGGCGGGATCGCTCAAAGGGCGATTCCGCGGCGAAGTGATCGGAATCGTGACGGTCCCCGGCGTCCGGCCCGCGCTCGCGGCCCCCGACGCCGGGGAAAGGTGAAAGTGCAGCAAGACCCGGCGAAGGACCCTGCCGACGCCGGGAAGAACCGGAGTTCTTCCACCATGAATCGCCACGACATCACTACCCGAGTCCTCGCCACGTCGGCGCCTCGAGCCGCGGGCATCGCTCTGTTTGCCGCGGCGGCCGCGACGGCTTCCGCCCAGTTCTCCATCCCTTGGTCCACCGTCGACACCGGCGGCGGCGTGTCCGTCGGCGGGGCGTTCTCCGTCGAGGGCACCGCCGGACAGCACGACGTCGGCACCGGGCAGTCCGGCGGGGCGTTCTGCCTCGTCACCGCCTATTGGGAAGGCGGACGCCTCTCCAGCGATTGCCCCGGCGATCTCAACGCCGACAACATCGTCAACACCCTTGACCTGGTCATCTTCCTCTCGCAGTTCGGCACGCCGAGCCCCTGCGGCGGCGGGTCGGACTTCAACTACGACGGCACCGTGAACACCCTCGACCTGGTCGTCTTCCTCGGGAACTTCGGGATCAACTGCAACTGACCGGCGCCCTGCTCCAAGAGGGCAGGGCCCACCCGCCGACCCGGGAGCACGCGCAAGCCCGCTTCGCCGAACGGATCGCTCCAACGCCGTCCCGGTCACGGGACGGCGTGTTCTTTCATCGGGGTCGTTTGGTCAACCTCGCCCCCAACTTCCGAGCCCTCCGGCCCCGTCCGCTCCCTCACACTCCCACAACCCCCGCCAGCCCATCCAACCCCACCGGCTCCCGCGCAAAGAATGGTTCGGCGGAGAGCGTGCCGATCCGCGTGCCCCAATAGCCCAGGCTGTTCAACACCCACTCGCGCACACCCCGGCCCTCCGGCTGTGCGCCGATTCTCCGCGGGGCCACGAACTGCGAGTGGTACGCCTCCATCGACTCGATCTTCTTCTGCTCGAACCCCGTCACGTCGATCAGGAAACTCGGCCGCGGCGTGATCCGCAGGTGCGTCGCGTAATAGTGGAACAGCCACCTGGGGTAGATCGGTTCGTCGGGCCCACGCCCGGTGATCTCGCGCACGCCGGGGACCTCGGGGAAGGTCATCTTGGTGAGTTTGGCGTCGAAGCGCGCGTCCTCGGCGATGAGCGTGACGGCCCGGTGGTCCGGGTGGGCGTCCTCGAAGTACGGAACAAACAGAACGTTCGATCGGTGGGCCCGGATCACGCTGGCCACCCGGTGCCGCGCTTCGATGGTGTGCTCGACGCGCCGGTTGATCAGCCCGAGCTGCACCCGCTTCACGCCGAGGATGCCCGCGGCAAGGGCCGACTCTCGGGCCCGGACCTCGGGAGAACCGAGCGGCGTCGGCTCGCCGTCGGTCATGTCGAGCAGCAGCACGTCGTGCCCCTGCGACACGAGTTTGGCGATGGTGGCACCCATGCCCGCTTCCTGGTCATCCGGATGCGGGCCGATGACGAGCACGTTGGCCATGGGCGGATTATTGCACGCCGCTCGATCAGAACCCACGCCCATGGGTGAGGGGTGTTCTCGAAGCGGTCACCCGGTCGAGCGGTCAGGTGGCCAGGTACTCGGTGGTTAGGTGCGAGCGTGCGTCGAGCGCTTGGCCACTGGGCCACTCTCGTCTCGCCCCGCTCGCGGTTGGTCTTCTACGCTGCGCCATGCCCGCGAACCTCACCGACCTGCCCATTCTCATCACAGGCGCCTCCAGCGGCATCGGGCTCGCCACCGCCCGCGCGTGCGCCGCCGAGGGCATGCCGGTGGTGCTGGCGGCGCGGCGCCTCGACAGGCTGCGCGAGGCGGTGCGTGACATCGAGTCCCGCGGCGGTCGGGCGCTGGCTTTCGAGTGCGACGTGTCCGACGCGGCCCAATCCCGGGCCGCCGTCGAGGCGTGCGTGTCGAACTTCGGCTCGATCTACGCCGTGTTCGCCAACGCGGGCTACGGGCAGAACGCCGCGGTGCACGAGATGAGCGAGGACGACCTTCGCCGCATGTTCGAGGTCAACCTGTTCGGCACCACGAGCGTGGTCGACGCGGCGCTCCGGCACATGATCCCGGCGCGGCGCGGGCACGTGCTCGTCTGCTCGTCGTGCCTGGCCCGCATGCCGATCATGCGCGGCGGGGCGTACTCGGCCACCAAGGCCGCCCAGCACCACCTGGCCCGCGCCATGCGCGTCGAGCTGGCCCCGCTGGGCGTGTGCGTGTCGAGCGTCCACCCCATCGGGACGCGCACCGAGTTCTTCGACGTGGCGGCCTCACGGGCGCGGGGCGAGGGCGCCTCGACCCCGCCGCCCTCGATGTTCATGCAGGACGCATCGTTCGTGGCGGGGTGCATCGTCCGCTGCCTGAAGCGGCCAAGGCCCGAGGCCGAGGTGTGGCCGGGGGTCATGAGCAAGCTGCTGCGGCTGGTGATGGCGGGCCTGGTCGTCGCGCCCGCGGCGGGCGACTGGGTCATGCGCCGCGCCGAGCGACGCTAGGTTCGTCGAACCCGCGGCACGCGGCGGGCCAAAGGAACGAGCAGCGATCCACGTGCTCACGACCCGATCCGACTCGGGGTTCGTCGTGAAGGCGTGTGCAAGTCGATCCGCCGGCCCACAGCCCAGTGACCTCAGGAAAGAAAAGAACCCCGACCTGTCCGGGCCGGGGTTCCGGGGAATCAAAGGGTTCTTTCAGGCTCCCCACCGGGGCCGACGACAAGGTCAGCCGGGGACATCGAGCCGTGAGGCTCGATTAGGCCTGACGACGACGGCGGAGGCCGACCAGGAGGCCGAGACCGGCCAGGGCGGTGGCGCCGGGGGTCGGGACGATGTCAACGGTGCCCGAGAAGGCGGCGTTGGCGTCGAAGCTCTGGATGAAGGTCTGGCCGCCGACCTCGAAGACGTTGGGACGGGGGGTGATGCCGGTCAGGGTCCAGTTGCCGTCGATCGCGTTGCCGAAGGCGAGGTTCACGGTGGCGAGCAGGGCGGCCAGGTCAGCGCCGGCACCGGGGTTGCCGGGCTGGATGGGGGCCGAGCCGAAGTTGTACACCAGCGAGCCGCCGGCGACGTCGGCGTTGCTGCCGATCGAGCCCGAGAGGCCGTTGATGAACAGGTCGCCGCCGTTGGTCCCGGTGAAGCCGGAGCCGAACGAGCCGCTCAGCACGGTGTTGGCGCCGTCGGTGTACGAGAAGGTGGCGTCGTAGACCTCGGCGTTGAACGACGAGCCGCTCATCCACGCGGCGCTGACCTTGGCGGTCTTCGTGTAGGTCACGTTGTCGAAGATCACCACGCCCAGGCCGTGCTCGGTCAGGTCGATCTGGAAGTCGACCGTCGCGGTGGCGGTGAGGGTGCCGAAGGTGCCGCCCCCGGTGGGAGCGGTGTACTTGACCTCGCGGGCGCCCGCGGGGTCAAGGAACGTGAGGAACGCCGCGGCGTTCGCCGAGCCGGCCAGCGCCATCAGGGCGCCAGCGGCCACAATCATCCCAGTCTTCATTTCTGAACTCCTCAAAGTGCGACCGCCTGTGCGAGCGGCCAAAGACATGCCTGAAACACCCCTTGGCAACAACGAGCCGCGGGAGTTCTCACGGGCAACACAAACGCCGTGAGGTGGACATCAACGAACTGTGGGCTCTGACAAAGCCCTGTGCAGAGAGAGGTCAGCGCCTCTCAACCATGGGAAGATACACCGAAATCCGGGAAGGGCAAGGGGTTGAAGGGAAATTCGCGTGCCGAGCGACGAATCCGCTCGACTCTCGGACCCTATCAATATCCAAACATGCCGGATATCAGCCAGCATTCGCGAGTTCTCGGACCACGCGCGCGAATCCGGGTTCTCCCGTTGTCACCCGCCGGACGAGATTCCCGGCGTGCCCGTGCTTCTCGGGCTGACGAAACCGGATCAACGGGCCGATCTGGTCCGTGAACCCCGATTTTTCTTCAGAGGCATCACCATGAAGACCCGCCGCGTTTCCTTCGTTGCGTTCGTTCCGGGAGTGCTGGTGCTCGCGTCGTGCGCGGGTGGCCCGAGGCCGACGGCCCAGCCGCAGGCCTCGGCCCCGGCCCCGGCGCCCAGGCGGGTGGTGAGCCCGTTCGGCGCTCCGAGCGTCATGAGCAGCGCGGCGTCCGGCGCGTCGA
>CAZDYM010000195.1:0-5392 GCA_964509325.1 uncultured Phycisphaeraceae bacterium | reverse complement strand
GGCCCCACTCCCAAGCCCGTGCTCGTCGCCGCCTCTTCCGCGAGCGCCTCCGCCGTCCGCGCCCCCGTCAAGCCCCCGCGCGCCAGCATCCGTGACGTCGCCCGCGAATCCGGTGTCAGCCTCACCACCGTCTCGCTCGTCCTCAACAAGAACGACTCCCGCATCTCCGAGGCCACCCGCCAGCGCGTCCTCGACGCGATGGAAAAACTCTCCTACACGCCCAGCCGCCTGGCCCGCGGCCTGCCGAACCGGCGCGCCAAGACCCTCGCGGTGCTCGTGCCCGCGCTGCAGCACGCCTTCGCCGACGTGTACTTCGGCGAGATCATCAGCGGCATCTACGAGGCCGCCGCGGAGCGCGGCTTCCACATCGTGCTCGAAGTGGCCCGGCGCGACTATGTCCGGCGCAAGGAGTACATGACGCTGCTCGACGACTGCTCCGTCGACGGCATCCTCTTCATCGGCGCCACCGAAGAGCACAAGTGGCTCAGCGAGTTCGACGGCTCCGGCAAGCCCATGCTCGTCGTCAACAACCACTTCAAGCAGTGGAAACTCCACGCGGTGGTCTGCGATTACCCGCAGGCCGGGCGCATGGCCGCCGACCGGCTCATCGAACTCGGGCACCGCCGGATCGGCCACATCTCCGGCCCGTCCGACATGGTCCTCACCAGCCAGGAGCTCACGGACGCGTTCCTCGAACGCCTCAGCGACCACGGCGTCCGCCTCGACAGCCGACTCATCGTCGACGGCCAGTTCCTCGTCGAGACCGGGCGCCTGGCCTGCGAAGAACTCCTCAAGCGCGACGACAAGCTTACCGCCGTCTTCTGCGCCAACGACAAGATGGCTCTGGGCGCCTACCAGGCGCTCCGCGCCGCCGGACGCACCCCGGGCAAGGACGTCAGCGTCATGGGCTGCGACGACATCCCCACCGCCGCCCTCGCCGACCCGCCTCTCACCACCATCCGCATGAACTTCTTTGAAGTCGGCTCGGCCTCCTGCCGCCGACTCCTGGAGATCATCGAGTCCCCCGAGGCCGGGCAGGACTTCTCGCTACAGCGCGTCCCGGTGGCGATGGCCGAGCGGCAGTCCGCCGGCCCCGCGCCGGGCGGAGGAGCCGGGAAGAAGAAGTAGCCAAGCGGTGCGCACCGAGAGCGCAAAGGCCCGGGGGCGGTTTCGGCGTCCCGCGGCTTCACAGCGTTTCTTCCGCGCGCCCTCGGGCTCGCAGCGCGCTGGTTCATCGTCTCAACGGAACCCCCGAGGCCGACGCTCCGGCGCGAGCCCCCGGCGCGGCGTTGGTGCCCGGCCGGGACGCCCGGACGCCACCGGGCTACGCTCCGGAGATGAAACGCTTTACCACCTCGATCCGCCGCGTTTTCGCCCTCGTTGTGCTCGTGCTCCTCGCGGCCCCGCACGCCGCCCACGCGAGCGACGTGTGGCGCATGGCCGGCGTCTTCAACGGGTGGAACACCGCCGACGACGCCTGGGCTCTCAAGCCATTCGCCGAAGGACAGTTCGAACTCAAGAAGCGCCTCGGCCCCGGCTCCCACGCCTTCAAGTTCGTCAAGAACGGCGCCTGGGAGCGCGGACATCTCGGCGCGTCGAGCACCGGGCGGATGAAGCTGGAACAGCCCGGCGAGGACAACATCCTCCGTGTCAACGCCGACGCGGTGTACCGCATCACCCTGGACGTGAAGGCCCGCACCTGGGGCGTCGAAGTGTCCGAGGTCGATGAGCCCGTGATCATCGCGCGGGTGTTCGGCGAGCCCGTCGTCGGTCAGCCGCTGGTCATCGATCTCACCGAGTCCATGTGGCCCGGCCAGCGCAACCGGACCGAAGCCGGCTGGACCCTCTCCGCTTCGGGCGACGCTCAGGCCACCATCGCCCAGCAGCCCGGCGTCCGCCGCTACACCATCACCCCGAAGAACCCCGGCCCGCTCCACGTGAAGATCGAACTCAGCGCCGCCGACCAACGCGCCGAGGATTCGCTCTCCTTCGACGTCCTCGCGCAGGCCGAACCGATCACCGGCACACTCTTCGAGTTCGCCCCCGCCGCCGACGCCTCGGGCAAGACCGGCGTCTGGTCCGCCCACCTCGTCGGCGATTTCAACCACTGGACCGCCCCGGGAACCCCGGGCGCCGAAGACGGCCACGCCCCGGTCCCCATGCGCTCCCGCCCCGACGGCACTTTCTTCGTCGCCCTCCCCCTCACCGACGGCGCCTACCGCTACCGCATCGTGGTCAACACCGACGAGGCCATCCTTGATCCCTTGAACCGCACGCCCCCGGTGCCGGGCAACGACGCGCGCCCCGCCAGCGTGAAGATCGTCGGCAAGACCCCCGCCGACTTCCCGCCGCGAGTGCCCAACGACATCAACGCCGACGCCGTCCGCCACAACCCGGGCATGGCCCGCGACTTCCACGCCGTCAGCGCCGATCTCGGGCTCTTCGATCTCAGCGTCTGCACGCTCCCGGGCGACGTGGAGCAGGCCTTCGTCCACATTGAAGCCGCCGCCGGCACCATCGGCCCGGCCCTGGGCACCAGCCCCGCCGCTTCACCCGCCGGCACCACGCGCCTCAGCATCCCCATGCACAAGACCACCGACCTGAGCGGCTTCGACCGCTGGTCGGCCCGCGTGATGACGGGCATCAAGAGCGACACCATCACCTACGCCTTCGCCTTCAAGGACGGCAACGCCGAGCTCATCACCAAGGACTATTCCGCGCGCGCCAAGCCGCACCTCCACCTGCCCGCGTGGGCCATGGGCGCCGTCTGGTACCAGATCTTCCCAGACCGCTTCCGCAACGGGAACCCCCTCAACGACCCCCACGGCCCCGGCGTCACCCAGATGCCCTGGAACAGCCACTGGTACAACGTCAGCGAGGCCGAGGCCGCCGCGTGGAAGAAACGCGCCGGCCTCAAGCCCACCGACCCCATGCCCCCCCACCGCGGCGGACCGCTCTACAACGTCGTGTGGGACCGTCGCTACGGCGGCGACCTGCAGGGCATCCAGGACAAGTTCGGCTACCTCAAAGACCTCGGCGTCACCGCCCTCTACATGAACCCCATCTTCGAAGCCGAGTCGATGCACAAGTACGACGCCACCGACTACCGGCACATCGACGACAACTTCGGAACCCCCGCCGACGCCGGGAAAGTCCCCGAGCGCTGGACCCACAAGCCCGAGCCCGCCGACCCCGCCAAGTGGCAGTGGACCCCCGCCGACCGCTACTTTGTCGACCAGTTCCTCCCCGCCGCCAAGAAGCACGGCATCCGCGTCGTCGTCGACGGCGTCTTCAACCACACCGGCCGCCCGTTCTGGGCCTTCGAAGACATCGAGAAAAACGGCGTCAACTCCGTCTACAAGGACTGGTTCTACGTTGAGTTCGACGACGCCGGCAAACTCAGGTCCTGGGTCTCCTGGTTCAACACCGGCGCCCTCCCCAAGTTCAAGCAGAAGCCCAACGGCGACCTCGTCGAACCCGTCAAGAAGCACATCTTCGACATCACCACCCGCTGGATGGACCCCAACAACGACGGCGACCCCAGCGACGGCGTCGACGGCTGGCGACTCGATGTCGCCCTCGACGTCGGCCTGCCCTTCTGGCGCGATTGGCGCAGGCACGTCAAGACCATCAACCCCGACGCGATCATCATCGCCGAGATCTGGGACGACGCCTCGCAGCACGTCAGGGGCGACACCTTCGACACCCAGATGCACTACCCCTTCGCCAAGCCCGTCACCGACTGGCTCGCCGTCCGTCCCGGCATGACCTCCACGCAGCTCGACGCCCGCCTCCGCCTCGCCTTCGACGACCTGCCCCAGACCAACCTCATCCACCAGAACCTCTTCGCCAGCCACGACACCGACCGCTACGTCTCGATGCTCAACAACCCCGGACGCGAGTACGACCAACGCAACCGCCTCCAGGACGCCGACGGACAGAACTACAACCAGGCCCGACCGCCGGAGAGCATCTACAAACTCTCCATGCTCGGCGTCGCCGTGCAGGCCACCTACCTCGGCTCACCCATGATCTACTACGGCGACGAGATCGGCATGCACGGCGCCGACGACCCCACCGACCGCAAGCCCTTCCCCTGGCCCGACACCGGCGAACCCGAAAACCCCGACGACCGACCCGACTGGAACATGCACAAGGACTACTCCCGCTGGTTCAACCTCCGACGTGACCCCGCCATCGGGCCCGTCCTCCGCTACGGCTCGCTCCGCCACCTCACCACCGGAAACAACGACGCCTTCGCCTTCACCCGCGAACTCAACGGCGTGCGCGTCGCGGTCGTCGTGAACAAGGGCCATCAACCCTTCGACGCCTCCGCCCTGCTGCCCGAGGGCGCCTCGGACCCCGTCGTCCCCGCGGTCGGAGCCAGGTATTGGACGCTTGACTGACGCGGACCGTGGCCCGGTCCCGTGCCGCTGGGCGGTCTTCCGCTCAGAGCATCGCACCGGCGAGTCAGGAGAAAACCGGTGGGTGCGCTCTCCGCGCCCACCCTCAGAGAGAGCCGCGGAACGGGCAACGTGTTCGCCATCGCCGTGCGGCAACGGAAACTGTGAACCCGCTCGGTTCGTACGATGATCCGTGGCCACTGCTCCTCGATGCCATCGCGTTCCGGGCTGGTTCACGGCGCTGACCGCCGCCGCGCTGTCCGCGGGCTGCCAGACGGAACAGCGCGTGGTGGCGGTGAAAGGCGGCCTCGGCGGGCTGGCGCGGCTGCCCGGAGCAACCTCGAACCTGCCGCTCGACGCCGTCGGCCCCAGCGCCGAAGACTCCACCGAGCGCTGGCGGGAGCTCCTGGGCGACACGGCCCCGGGCGAGCCGGTGGAGGGTCACGCGCTGCGCCGCCGGCTGGAGGACGGCACCGTCGTGCTGGTTTCCCGCTCGCCCCGGGAACTCATCCTTCACCTGTACGAGACCCTCCGAGACAACGAACTGGAACTTTTGGAAGAACAGGTCATCAGCCAGCGGGCCAAGCAGGCCTACCTGGCCAGCCGCAAGTCCCCCAAGGACGCCGTCGCCTGGCTCGTCAAGCACCGCAAGGACGTCGAGGAGTTGCTGGCGACGATGCCGGCGGGCGAGCAGACGCCCGGGGTGTTCATGAAGCCGCTCGGGAACAACGCGTTCCGACTGAACTCCGCCGACGCCGCGGCGCTCGGCCTCAAACTGCGTCGCGTCGACGTGGTGGTCGAGCAGGGGCGGTTCCGGCTCCTGACGATCCAGTGACCGCCGAGCACGCCGGGCGGGGCTCAGGCGCCGCGAAGCGCGGCGCGAATGCTCCCCAGCGCGGACAGCAACGCCGGCACCTCCCGCAGCGGCAGCATCGTCGCCGCGTCGCTCGCCGCCCGGTCCGGGTCCGGGTGGCACTCCAGGAACACGG
>CAZDYM010000194.1:0-5471 GCA_964509325.1 uncultured Phycisphaeraceae bacterium | reverse complement strand
CGAGGTGGTGGGCGGCGAGAGCGCGGCGACGAGCGGCGGCGGCTTGCTCCTCGAAGGGGAGCGCGTCGCGCGGCTGGAGCGGCACGGCAAGCAGATCTGTGTGGTCAGCGAAGGCGGCGCCTGCCTGGTGGTGCAACTGGGGATGTCGGGCGAGGTGCTGGTTCGGCCCGGCGGGGGGAACTCGGGCGCGCTTGACGATGAGATCGCGGCCCTCGGGCACGTCCACGCGTGGTGGGAGGTGGAAGACGGAACGCGGGTGCTGTTCCGTGATCCGCGGCGGTTCGGGGGGCTGACGCGGTACGCGTCGTTCGAGCGGGTGTGCGCGGAGCGGTGGAGCGTCTTGGGGCCCGATGCGCTGACCATCGACGCTGGCGCGCTGGCGGACGCGCTGGCGGGAACGTCACGGGTGGTGAAGGTGGCGCTGCTGGATCAGGGGCTGGTGGCGGGGGTGGGGAACATCTACGCCGACGAGGCGCTGCACCGGGCGGGCATCGGGCCTCGGCGGCGTTCGGACCTGCTTCGGCGGGCGGAAGTGGACCGATTGGCGGGGGCGATCCGTGGGGTGCTGGCCGAGGCGATCGACGCCGGGGGGAGCACGATCCAGTGGTACCGGAACCCCGGGGGCGAGGCGGGGTCGTACCAGCGGACGCACTGGGTGTACGGGCGGGGCGGGGAGCCGTGCCGAGGGTGCGGGGCAAGGCTGAGGCAGGCGACCATCGGGCAGCGGACGACGGTGTGGTGCCCGAGGTGCCAGGGGGTGCGGGGTGCGGGGGCGGGGTGCGGGGGGGGAAGGCGGGTCGCGGCGGGCGGCGGGGCGGGGGACAGGTCGGTCGCGCGAGGCTGAACGGTGGACCGGCGCGAGGGGCTCAGGGGGGACGGATTGATCATGGAGACCGAGGTCAAGAATCCACACTTGGCTCACAGTGGTGAGCGTCGGGCGGCGGGATGGGCTTTTCTGAGCCGTGGTGGGGTTTTGGTGGCGCTGGAGGGCCTTTTCTCAGTGATGAAAGATACATCTTCTTCATCATTGAAGAGGGGGTGGCGGGACGTGGATGGGCGGCGTGGGTTCGGTGTAAGTGCTTATTGTGTAGGGATTTGGGTGTGATCCACGGGTCGGGATAGGCTGTCGCAAGCCGGTTGCGGAGGGGGTGTGCAAAGGTTGGGTGAAGCCGGCGTTGAAAGGCGGCGGGGCGGCTGGGGTGGGCCGGGGAGGGCGCGAGTTGCGCACAACCGCTTGATTTCACACGATCTATCCACAGTTTTCTGGACAGCGCGCGGGGAGATCAGGGCCGGGCGCGGGACACGCACGGTTCAGGGGTGGGTTTCGCCTTCGTTCTGGAGGGCCTCGGCGAGGCGTTGATACTGATCGGGGTGGTTGTGGAGCTGGGCGGAGATGCGGACGGAGCGATCCGGCCAGGCGGGGAAATGCGAAACGGGGACCTGGATGCGGTGCTGCTTGACGAGCCGGTTTTGGAGCGGGTCGGGGTAGGTGTTGCGGGCCCAGGCCGGTGGGGGGCCCTTGCCGGGGGGAAGGGGGATGGAGGCGATGCTGCCGAGCATGTGATCGGGGGTGGTGAGGGTGGCGTTGATGGCCTTGGCGATGAGGCGGCGGGCATCGCGGGCGAGGGATTGGTTGCGGGCTTGGATGGCGTGCCAGGCCTGGCGGTCGGAGAGTGGTTCGGGGGATGGGGTGCCGCTGCGCCAGATGTCGGCCATGGCGCGGAGGGCGGCGGGGATGCAGAGTTGGGGGGTGTAGTCGTTGGTTCCGGTCCAATCGAACTCGAGGAGGAAGCGGGGGCGGTCGGTGCGGGAGGAGTTGAGGCCGTGGGAGATGATGTGGGGGCGGAGGGCGGGTTGGTGTTTCTTTGAGACGTGGAGGAAGGCGGCGCCCTTGGGGGCGCAGAGCCACTTGTGGCAGTTGGCGGCGTAGGCGTCGGCGTCGAGGGCGGTGAGGTCGACGTCGATCATGCCGGGGGCGTGGGCGCCGTCGATGAGGATGAGGGCGTTGGGGGCGCGCGTGCGGAGTTCGCGGACGGCGCGATGGACGGGGAGGACCAGCGCGGTGGGGCTGGTGACGTGGCAGAGCAGGACGAGGCGGGTGCGCCCGTTCGCGCGTTCGAGGAGGGGCGCGATGGCTTCGTCCTCGGAGGCGGGGAAGCGGGGGACCTTGGCGATGACCAGTTCGGCGCCGGTGCGTGCGGAGACCTCGCGGAGGACGTTGACGCAGGCGTTGTAGGCGTGGGAGATGGTGAGGAGTTCGTCGCCCTGGTTGAAAGCGAGGGAGCGCGCGAAGGCGTTGACGGCGGCGGTGGCGTTCGGGACGAAGGCGAGGTCTTCCGGCCTGGCGTTCACGAAGGGGGCGAGGGCGGCGCGGGCTTCATCGAGGAGGTCTTCGAGTCGTTCGACCATGAAGCGGACGGGCTCGCGTTCCATCTCGACGCGCAGTTCGTGCTGGGCGTCGAGGACGGGGGCGGGGCAGGCGCCGAAGGAGCCGTGGTTGAGGAAGGTGACGGCGGGGTCGAGTCGCCAGTGGTGGGCGTAGGGGGACGGCATGGCGGGACAGTAGGGGAGGATCGGGGAGCGCGGTCGCACGCTCCGTGGTTGGTGGTGATCGCGCGCGGCGATCGCGCGGACGCGGGGTCTGTGCGTCTGCGTGGCTGCTCTGCTGGTTTGCTGGTTTGCTGCTTCCGCAGCGCTCAGCCGCGGAGGTCGATGAGTCGGCCGGCGTTGACGGCGGTGGCGGCGGCGTGCTTGTCGGCGGGGCGGCGGTAGAGCGGGAGGGCTTCGGCGCGGGAAGGGGTGGGGTCGGCTTCGGTGGTGAAATCGACCCTGCCCGGGACGACGGCGGCGATGAGGCGGGCGAGGTTCGGGTTCGCGCGGCGCGGGTCCGGCGCGGCCGCGTGGGGGCGCGCGGCGTTGAGGAGATTGGATGCTGGCACGGGGGCTGGCCTTTGGGGGCCGCCATCCGTGGCGGGGAGGGAAGCCGGCGCGGGGGCGCTGGCGGGTGCTGGGGAGTTGGAGACGCCGACGAGTCTCACCGGGGAAGTGTAAGTCTGGATCGCGGCTGGGCCAGTGGGCGGGCGGTGGAATGAGAGGTCTGAAGTGAAGTTATCTCGCTGCCCACGTGCGATGATGGGACGTGGGGCGCGTGGCGCGCGGCGCGGAAGGGGCGTGGTGGGGGCGGGTACGATGGCGTTGTGGCGAAACGCGCGACGACAGCATCCGGTGCAACTGGTTCCAAGGGCGCGGCGGGCGCGAGAGGAGCCGCGGCGGGGCGGCCCGGGGTGTACGGGCCTTCGGCGGTGGTGGCGCTGTTCAAGGGGGCCGATGCGTACTTGCGCGGCGCGTACACCGATCGGTTGCGGAGCGAGATCGAGAAGTGCGGGGTTGCGGTCGAGGTGCTGCGGTTTGATGGGGCGACGGCGGCGGCGGCGGACGTGCTGGATGAGTGCCGGAGTTTCGGGCTGATGGCGCAGCACAAGTTGGTGGTGGTGGATCAGGCGGATGTCTTCTTGAAGGAGAGCGCGGAGGACGAGGACGAGGACGAGGACGCGGGGGCGGCTGCGGGGGCTCCGGGGGCTCCGGGGGCGCCGGGGGGGGCGAAGGCGGGGGTGAAGCGTGGTCGGGCGCCGATGCGGACGCGGGATCTGGTGGAGGCGTATCTGAAGGCGCCGACGGCGGGTGCGACGCTGGTGCTGCGGGCCGAGACGTGGCGGAAGGGGAACCTTGACAAGGTGATCGAGGCGGTGGGGATCGTGGAGGACTGTGATTCGCCGACGGGGGAGAAGGCGGCGGCGGCGCTGATGAGGCGGGCGCGGGAGACGCTCAAGTGCGAGTTGGAGCCGGCGGCGGCGCAGCTGATGGTCGAGCGGGTGGGGACGGAGCTCGGGCTTTTGGTTCAGGAGTTGGCGAAGCTGGGGACGATGGTGGGGCCGGGGGGCGTGATCACGGCGGCGCAGGTGAAGGAGATGGTGGGGCTGGCGCGGGAGGAGGAGGCGTGGGATCTCGGCGGGGTGCTGCTGAGCGGCGACGCGGGAGCGGCGCTGGCGCACGCGAGGGAGTTGATGGAGGTGTCGCGGATCGACGAGGTTCTGCTGCGGTATGTGATGATGGACACGGCGAGGAAGCTCCATGCGTTCGCGCGCGGGGCGGAGCAGGGGGTGCCCGCGGGGGTGACGGCGAAGGAGCAGAAGGTGTGGCCGCCGGACCGTGTGCCGAGGTTCGTGCGTGCGGCGGGGGCGCTGGGTGGCGCGGGCGCGGCCCGGCTCTTGGCGCGGACGGTGGAGATGGACGCGCGGGGGAAGAGCGGTCGCGGGGACGTGACCATCGGCGTGGAGACGATGGTGGTGGAGTTCGCGGGGGCGGTGGGGGGGTGGGGGGATGGGGGGCGGCGGGCACAGAGCGCGGCGCACGGGGCGTGAAGCGCGGAGGGCTGAGCACACAGCACAAAGCACGTAGCACAAAGCACAAAGCACAGAGCGCGGAGCACAGCGCGTAATGCTCAGAGGGCGGATGTCGTGCGGCGCGCGGCGCTCGCGCGTTAGCGCATGGCGGAGTCGTCGGCGACGATGTCGATGGGGATGACGGCTTCGGCCTGGGCTTCGCCCCCCGGGAGCGAGCCGGTGGTGGCGGCGGCGGCGTGGAGGTCGCGGACGCGGACCTTCAGGACGTAGGCCCCGACGCTGAGGGTCTCGGGCAGTTCGACGACCTGGACGATGAAGAAGTCGCGGCGCTGGTTTTTCGAGAGGTCCTTGATGGGCTGGTCGTGCTTGCGCCAGGCGACGACGTCGCGCGCGGTGGAGGCCGTGTAGAGGGTGAGGTCCTGGGCGAGTTTGACCTCGTAGCCGGGGCCGGGCGAAAGCGTCGCGCCGGCGGCGGCGGTGGGGCGTGAGGTGAAGCCGTCGACCTCGCAGTAGACGATGAACTTGTTGCGCCGCCCGGCGAGGAAGGTGTAGGCGGGGGCGTCGGCGGGGTTGCCCGCCGCGGGGGCGCGGCGGAGTTCCTGGTACAGGCCGAAGCCCTCGACGCGGGTGCAGAGGACGGCCTTTGGGATGCGGAGCGGGTCCCACTGCTGGGCGGCCTGGGCGAAGTGGCGGGCGGCGCGTTTGAGTTCCTCGGTGTCGGCGCCGGCGTTGGCGGAGGCGGCGATGGAGGACTGCAGCGACTTCCACGCGGTGTAGAACTCGGTCTCGCGCGGGGTGAGGCTGCGCTCCAGGGCGGTGAACTGCTCGTCGGTGATGGAAGTGTCGCCGGCGGTTCGGGCGGCGTGGAGTTTGACGAGGGCGGCCAGCGGCTTGGAGTTGTTGATGGGGTCGAGGGCGGGGCTCGACGCGTCCCGTGCGGTGTCGGTGTTGGTGTTGAGGTCGAGGGGGCGGTTGGCGGCGTTGGTTGTCTGGGCGTCGGGGGTTGTGGCGTGGGCCGCGGGGTCGGGGCTGGCGGCGATGAGGGGGAGGGCCTCGGCGGCGGCGGGC